>NZ_DAQR01000058.1:21936-23999 GCF_002502935.1 Methanoculleus sp. UBA413 | reverse complement strand
GGAGGACGACGTAGATGAGCGGGAGGTCGATGACCGCGAGCCGGAAGAGTGTCCGGAGCGCCTCCCAGACCCCGTCGCTGTCCAGGCCGGCGTACTTCCGGGGACGAACGCGGGCTCGAAGACGTCAGGATCGCTAAAAAGGGTCTCGTCGTGGCGAGGGGGAGCATATCATGGATGAATCTGAAACGAAGGGATTAGAAAGACGGGCCGTGCGCGGGCTGAACGTGAAGGGGTGCGAAGGCAAAAACTGCGGGGTCCTGGCAGAACGTTGGGGCAGGAAGTTACTCAGCCTGCAGGATCCCGATGATCCCATCGATAACCGACGTGACGGTCTGGTCGTTGAGATGGCCGGCGCGATAAAGAATCAGGTCGACACTGGCCGAAAAGAGCCGGTTTGGCCGGATGTTGCTCGGTTTGCGGAGTGTTCCCTCTGTAAACTCCATGTCGGTGATGCCGACGGCGTAGCGATCCCGGATCTGCTGGCTCGTGATCTGGCAGAGGATGAGATCGTCCCCACCAGGTGCCGCGACAACAAGAGCCGGGCGCCGCTTCACCGTCGAGAGATCCGAGAAGGGAAACGGTACAACGACAACATCGCCCTTTACAAATCGCTCCACGCCTCTTCCTCCTCGGGTCGGAGCCAGTCTTTTCGGAGCGCGGGCTCGCTCGCGAGGGCGGTGTCCGGGGCAGCCTTCCGGCGCCGGGACTTGAGGTACCGGATGAAATCAAGCACCTCACCGTATGTCCGGGGCGGGAGGTCGTTCAATTCACTGATGATCTCCTCTTTTACTCGGGTCATGGCAACCTCACCTCTGCAATATATGATCCTCTGGTGCTTTAATCTACATATCTCTGTCCGAAGAAGGGTTGTTTACTAGGACATAGATTCGCCTCAGCGAGGAAGATGTAGGTGAGGGTTGTGACGAGCGTGACCTGTCCAGTGGGGTTGTTGCCGACGACGGTCTGGAGGATGATGAAGATGAGCGGGAGGTCGATGACCGCGATCCGGAAGAGCGTCCGGAGTGCCTCCCGGACCCCGTCGCTGTCGAGACGGGCGTATTTCAGGGCGTAGACCCCGATGACGAGCAGGGGAGGATAGGCTGGGGAGAGGTAGCGCATGTCTGGGACGATACCGGGGCTTGCCGACATCCCGGGGAGGGGGCGGGCGTAGGCGAGCACCACGAGGGCGGCGGCGAGGAGCGGGCTCGCCATCATCCGGAGCCGTGGGCACGGCCCGGACCTCACCGGCGTGAATACTCCTTGTGGGCCCTCTCGATCGTCACGATCTTCTCGATCTTGACGGCGTTCTCCTCGTGCTCAATGATGTAAAAAACGGTGAAGGATCTGCTGATATGGAGGCGGTAGACGGCAGGGGGATGGGGACACTCAAGTTTTTCCTTGTTTCCTCCTGGAAACGGGTCATCCGCGAGATCCTGTATCTTTTCAACGATGATGCGTCGGGTTTTTGGGGGGAGCCCCTTTAAGAACTCCCGTGCTTTCCTCTCGATCAGAATGGTGAACACGCTCTCCTGCTCCCCGGCCCCTCAATCGTCCCGCAGGATCTCGTCCGGGTCGAAGGCTACGAACTCGCCGGCCTCCTCGATCTCGACGATCATCTTCCAGTCGCGATAGTCACGCTCGCGCCGGATCATCCGGCTAAGCAGGTCATCGTAGCTCTCTCCGGCTTCTTTGAGGTCGTGCAGATCCCTCCAGGTGGGTTCTTTCACGGGAATGCGCTTGATCTGGCTGCCGGTATCACGTGTGGCAGAAGACATGCATCTCTGTGGATCGTTCTGGTATTTATTGATGTGCACATTTGCCATAATGAATAAATGTGCCAGAATGAGTACCCTGATAGAGCAGGTACTCTCACTGGACAGCCTGAACTGCTACCTTTCCGATTTCTTCCGGTATGCCTCCTGGACCTGAACGCCGGGCTCAACAATCCGGACTTTTCCCTCGGGGTGGCGTCCTCCCATCCCGACACCAGTTCCCGGTACTCTCTGTACCCGGCAAAGTGGTGCTCCCGTTGCCGTCCTGTTCTTCATCGGTCCGGTCTCCCG
>NZ_DAQR01000058.1:7737-21699 GCF_002502935.1 Methanoculleus sp. UBA413 | reverse complement strand
GTGGCGAACCGGAAGTCGACGACCGCGAGCCAGGCAAGCGAGAAGAGCATCAGGACCGGAACCGCGTAGGCGAGGAGGCGGGGGGAGGCACGGCGGGCGAGGACGGCGACGATACGGTAGGGGCGAAGAGAAGGGGGATCCTATCTGAAAAAGGGGGCGTCACTCTTTCTCTTCTGTATCCTTCCAATCGTCCTCGTCCTCCTCAACCTTCAGGGTATAGACCGCGATGGCAAAGATGAGCGGCACGCCGACCGGGATTGAAAAACCCGCAGGCCCGTGAAGGGTGGGGCCGCACTGGGCGACGCAGGAGAGGAGGTAGGCGACGGCACCGCCGATGGTGAGGAGGACCAGTGGTCTTCTGATCCCGGTGACGCCGTTGTATCTGTTGTAGATGAGGTACCCGGCAACCGCAAGGAGGAAGGCGGTGCCAAGAGCCCAGAGGAGGATCGAGAGCGCCGACCGGCCGCCAATGATGCCGGAGGCGACATAACCGAGGTCATCGGCAAGGGTGATGACGCTCATCCCGAGATAGGTCTGCTGGTAGCGAAGGAAGGAGGACTGGAGGCCGGCGCCGAGACCTTCCTCCCCGATGAGGTAGATGTTCATCGGCACGATAAGGGCGGCCGCGAGGAGGTAGAGTAGAAAGGATTCGTTCTTTGCGGGCATTCTTCATCTCCATTTTACCTGATGACTGCTAGGTAGTTTACTGTTGTGATTAGTATCCTAAAATACCTCTTTATCTACAACCGAGTCTAACCGAGTATCGGATAGACCAAATACGAAATCGCAGGACATTGCTGGGATTGTCGTACTATATGCACTCCCAGAAAAATACGGCCAGAGTTGCATTCTGACCTGATAGCTAACAATTCCTGAGTTAATCCATTGTTAACTGAGGAGCATAGAAGGAGTGCATTAGATACTTGAACTGAGTTAAGCGGCGTCAATAAAAATGTGGTTTAGTAGAATTTATCTAGGACAACCTGTTCTGTGTTATCTTTGAAGTAGGCAACAACTACTACATGGTCTCCAGCACTGATTGTCCGGTTGCTGCTGAGTGAGTCACCAACACTGATGTTATCAGGCGTATCGCCCGAAGGCTTGTTATTAATCGTCATGGTGAGGTTCTTCAGCATGCCGACGTCGCCACCACCCTGAACAGTTACTATAAGATTCTGAGAACTGTTAAGTGATGCCGTAACCGGAACCATCTTCTGCGTCGATACGTTCGATCCCATCCCAAACACAAACGCCGCAATCACCGCGGCGAGGATCACCGTGATCGCGACCATCAGGATGACCCCGATCACCGGTGATACCGCTTCTTCATTCTCTCTAAACTTCAGCATACACATACACCTCTCCTGACGTCATGCCCCGGATGGGACTGTCAGTAGATGAAACTAACTAATTTGTCATAAGATATAAAGATGTCGTAGTGATTTTTTCCGGAACGATTTAATAGCGTCATTTGCACCTGCACGAAAAAATCTTTCATGGTACAAACAAGTTGTTGAAAATAAGACCTGGACCTGGATTGCCGTTTCCAGGAAAATACACGCTCATCGCTCCCGGCATATAAATCAGGGGGCCCGGCGGCGCGCCCGGGGTGCGGCAGGTGGAGGTGTATTCCTGGCCGGAACGGCCCCGGAGTCTCCCCCCGGGGCGTGGGGCAGGTGGTGCAGGCCCGAGGTTCGGCAGGGCTGATGATGGGGGCTGGCTCCCCCGGCGGCTCCGGGGGGAGTTGCAAATGGGATCAGGTTGCAGGGAGGGGTTGATTATCTACCGCGGGATCGTCCCCCTCCGGTCCCACCCAGGGGCGAAGAGCCACCACGGTCCACTGCCCGGAACATGTCGGGGGAAAACCTGGGCCTGGCCGTCCCTCCACCTGCCCCCTCTGGGAGGATACCCCCTCCAGAGCCAACCCCGGGCCGGTCAACCCCGCTGGCGGCCAAGATCGTCAGTGATGGGAACCTACGATTGCCTTGTGCCGGTGAGTGTGCCAACCGCGGCGTGCCGTGAGGGGGCCGGCAGGAGGTACCCGTATTCCCCGGACCTCTTCTTCCGCGTTTGAGCGGAAATGAGAAAGGATATCCGAACAGAGAACAGAAGAGCGATTGGTTCACCAATCGTGCCCGGCATGCGACCAATTATGTGCGCAACATGCAGCACGTCGGGGTGTGTGGTATGATCGCGATCGCAGAAGATACCATTGAATGGAGATACATTGATCCCTGACGATATTATTCCAGTGGCCTTCGCCGTCGCTTCGTCGCCCAAGCGCTACGCCCTGCTCCTGGGTTCGGGAATCTCCGGAGGCAAAATACGCACCGGCAAGGGGATTACTAGAGACCTGATCCGGAAGATTGCCGCTGCCTCAAAGGAGCAGCTCGACGGAGATCCTCTGGACTGGTACAGGGAAAAATACGGGGTGGAACCAACATTTGCCGGCCTTTTTGGAAGACTAAAGGCACATGCTGGAGGTGAACTACCCCGCCCTAAAGGACGGGGCTTCCTGCTTCATCCTCCCTCTATTGAGGCAAGTCCACAGGCTCGACGGCGCGTCCCGCACCTGATACCCCGACAAGGTTCTGTTCTTGCAGGGCGAACTTCTTGATATTAATCGCCGCGTTGATATCGCGGTCGTGATGAGTATCACAGTCAGGACAGATCCATTCTCTCTCAGAGAGGGCAAGATCCCGCTTGAGATACCCACATTTGTTACAGATCTTTGAGGAGGGATCGAATCTCCCGATCTTCAGGAGAGTCTTCCCGTACCTCTGGCACTTGTACTCCAGCATCGTGAAGAATGTGCTCCACGAAACATCTCCAATCCCCTGTGCCAGATGATGGTTCTTCATCATCCCAACAACATTCAACGATTCCACTGCCATGGCTTGGTTCTCGCTCACAACTCGAAAAGAGATTTTGTGCAGGAAATCATTTCTCTGGTTGGCGATCTTTTCATGGCACCGGGCAAGTCTCTGGATCGCTTTCTCCCGGTTCTTCGACCCTTTCACCTTCCGCGACACCCTCTGCTGTAACACTTTCAACCGCTGGAGGGAGTTTTTCAGGTATCGAGGATTCTCGATCTTCTCCCCGGTAGAGAGGGTTGCAAAGTCTTTCAGCCCGACATCGATCCCGAGGGTAGTGTCCAGAGAGAATGGTACGGGTGCCGATTCGGGTTTCTCGTCATCAACAAGGATGCTGACGAACCATTTCTTGGTTGACGTGACAGATACCGTGGCATACTTCATCTTCCCGGTGAAGACGCGGTGGAAGACAGTCTTAACCTCACCGATCTTCGGGAATTTGATCTTCTTCTGATCAAAATCCACACGGTAATGTTGCGGTACCTGAAATGATTGTACCGGATTCTTCTTTGACTTGAACCGGGGAAAGCCTTTCTTCTCACGGAAGAATCGGGTGAAGGCATTGTCAAGGTTCTTGTTTGCACTCTGGAGAGACTGTGAATTGACTTCCTTAAGCCATGGGTAATCTTCCTTGAGAGCCGGGAGACGATTGCTCAAGTCGAAACAGGAGAGTTTTCGACCTTCCTGCTCGTATGCCCGGATCTTCTGCTCCAGAGAAGTGTTATACACAAACCGACAGGCATGGATGTGCTTCATGAGGAGCGCAACCTGCTCTCTCGAAGGATACATCCGATACTTGTAGGCTTGGAGCATACAAGTGTTATTTGGGACTTACAATAAGATATGGTTTCCGGTAATCACGCGAACGAGTGAGGAAGGGCGGCTCCGCTTTCATCCCCGGCCTGAAGATCCGGGGTCTTCCCGCTCCCCCCCCTTCACCCCCGCAAGATAAAGAACCAATGAACGTCTCAACCGCGGTACAGAGGGTCAAACACACCCTCAGGGAGCCAAAACCAGAACTTGCCCTCCCTGATCTTATCTATGAAGAGACCGATCGTGTTCTTGAGGTCGTTAAGGCCAGACAATACTACCAGACCGCCAGCATCGATGGCAGAGAATTCTACATGGCGACGCTCAGGGGATTCGAAGATGCCGCCGCACCGCTGGCAGCGATGCTCGCCACGGTGGCGTACTACGATGATGGTACCTTTGCGGATCTCATAACCGACACGATTGTTCGGTTGGTCAATATCCCTCCCATCGAACCCGAGATCTCCAGGATCCAGAATATTAAACCGAAGACGGCCCAGGAGTATAAGGACGGTCTTCTTCCGTTACGGCATTTCCCGGCTCTCCTCGTGATCTACGCCTCCGGCATCGCTGCCGTCCGCACCAGGCACTTTAACACGCTGGAGGCGATCCTCCGGAGACCGAAGATCTACCGCTATGGCGGGATATTGCAGAAACCGGTGCCATATCATGAGGATGTGAACCTTCAGAGGATCACGGGCTTTGGTTCTGATTGGTTATCCGACCAGAGATGGGTTCGTTTCGGGGAAGAAGGAACTCATAGAGATTACCTCTACCAGGTCATCTATACCATAATACAGGGCCTGATCCCAAGCCAATATGCTTTCGGCGAATCGCTAGATATCTTTGAGTATCTCTTCGGGCTCGTATACCTGGCGGAATCGGATGAAGGTGACATCCAAGAAGGAGCATTTTGCTCAGGTGTTACTCCCAAACCCCTACAATCCCGTAACTGGTATCGCCATTCAGGTCTTCCAGGAATATCTCTCTCCCCTCCATATCTCCCCCCACACATCATCACCTACCTTGCAGACCTTAAGCGAGGAGCCGGGGGTACGGAATTCTTTGGAGGGGACCTGTCGATGTTCAAAAAGGCAAACCGGAAGTATGCAACAGGGTTCGGGATCGAACATCCCAAAACCGGTATCGGGTCGCCACAAGGGGATCTTCTATAGTGATATCCATCATAGCGTTGCCGAAGGATTATGGGAGGATGATGCGGAATCCTTCCAAAGGTAGTCCGGGAATGTCGTCTCCTGCCCATCAGCGAGGCTCCTCCTCAAGCATCCTCATCCACCGGACCAATTGTCAACAATAGAACAAGGCGCTATTGAGAGGGCAGCGTGAGTGAGCTCCTCTGACTGAGCCGGGGAGTGGTAAGGACACAGATTATATCAGTGTTGAAGTATCAGGAAAGTATACCCGAGATGAGACCGCACATGACCCGCGTAAAAGAAGAGATCATCAGTGAATTGAACGGCCTCCCGCCCCGGACACACGAAGAGACCTCGAGCTTCACCCGGTTCCTCAAATCCCAACGTCAAAAAGCCTTCCCTGACACAGCCCTCGCGAGCGAGGCCGTGCTCCGGAGGGACTGGCTCCGGCCCGAGGAGGAAGAAGCATGGAACGATTTGTGAAGGCGATGTCGTTATAATACCGTTTCCCTCCTTGGATCTCTCAACTACTAAACGGCGTCCAGCTCTTGTCGTTGCAGCACCTGGCGGAGACAACATCATCCTCTGCCAGATTACGGGCCGCGAGGCTCCGGGATCGCTACGCTATCAGTATCACCGATATGGAGAGGGAACACTTCACAAACCCGGGCAACGTACGGCCGAACCAGCTTTTTTCCGCCAGCACCAGCCTGATCCTCTACCGGGCCGTCACATCGGTCATCACCCGGATCATCGATATCCTTCAGGCAGGGTAACCAGCGAGGTCATCCCTGCAACGGGGTGGAGGGGAGTTACTCGCCCCCGCCTTGTATCCAGGGGGTCAATCCCCGATCCTGTGGAACGTCGCTGCCGAACCGATGCGCTCAGAAACTGCATCAATTGTGGAGGCACTGCCTCCATGATCTGTGGAGAGATAAGATGAAACCAATGATATCAGTACAGCTCCCGGCGGTCGCAACGGGACATTCCCTATTGGACTATTTCACCGTAACGTGAGAGTGCGCTGGAGTGATCGCCGCTCTTACGCGGAAAGCCACGCGGGAGCATTCATGGGGCAGAGCGAGAGGCTGTACGCAGGAACGCGACCGCTTCCCCAGGCTCGCCCCGAGTGGACCGTGGTGGCTATCATCCTGGGGGGTGGGGACAGGGGAGGGGAGACCCCCTCCCCGCACAAGACAGACCCGGGGAGCCTCCCCGTCGCCAAATCGGGGCGGTTTTCATGGGAAATGTTAGCTGAAATTGTCCACTATTTCGAGGTGCCGCTATTCCCGAACCCGCGGCAAATGATACTCCTTTAGCGCCGGCAGGTCATCTTCGATCACATTCCAGACCGCATCCCGGTCGATTCCAAAATAGTGGTGGACGAGGATATTCCTCATCCCGATGATATCCGACCACGAAACCCCTGGGTTTGCGGTTTCAAATTCCGAAGAGATCCCCCGTAACGCTTCCCCGATGATCTGGAGGTGATAGATCACCCGGGACCTTGCGCCATCTCATCATCGTAAAAGTACTCACGGTCCCGGACCGAGATGTTCAATCCGTTCAATGGCTTCCAGGATATCCAGTACCCGCTCACAGATCGTCTCTCATAAGGGCCGCGCCTCACGTAAGACCCTTGAGCGGATACGCTCCCGGAGCCCCGCTTCGGTCACAACATCAACCGGGCGATCGAGGAGGAGGGAGAGATCCATCGCAAGACCCCCGACATCGAGAAGGCTCCGGTCGGGGTCCAGGTCGACCAGAAAATCGACATCACTCTCTGCCCGGGCTTCGTCACGTGCCACCGATCCAAAGACCCGGACATTTCTTGCTCCCCTCCGCTCTGCAAGAGAGAGGATCTCGCCCCCGTTTCTGGATAAGAAAGGTAGAGATGTCGGTCCTGTGGTCCATGCCCTGTAGCAGGTACATTGCCCCCGCATCCATAAATTCATCCCCGGAATGAGTGGATCGCCCCGTTCTGGAATATCGATCACCCACCACGATCCAGAACGGTGATCTGCGTGATCCATGCGTGATATATGCCTGACACCCTCCACGGCTGCAGCCCGGACAACCGCTTCCCATCCCTATCGTAGCACAACCTCACCCGCCGCATCGGGAAGGCCGGCAGCATTTTGGCAGGGGGCTCCGGGGGGTTCAGTCAGTATTATCACCCTGAAAGGTGATGATACTGTATCGGTGAGATGATGAGGGTATTCACGGCCATACTGCATAAGGAAGAAGACGTTTATGTAGCTGAGTGCCCGGAAGTTGGCACAGTCAGCCAGGGCAGGACTGTGGAAGAGGCGGTGGCCAACCTCAAAGAAGCAACGGAGTTGTACCTGGAGGAATTCCCGCTGGATGACGGACAGAGGCCGATTATCACAATGTTCGAGGTGGCTGCGGGTGCCGGGGCTTAGACCAGTTTCAGGCGAGGCTACTATAAAAATACTCACGAAAGAATATGGGTTCGCTGTAAGCGGACAATCCGGGAGTCATATACGTCTCTCAAAACAGACTCCCGAAGGGAAAGTGGGAACGGTTGTCCCGCTCCACAGAGAACTGAAGATCGGTACTCTCCGGGGCGTCCTGAGGCTGGCGAAGATTGACCCCGATGATTTTGCCCGACACCTGTAAAGCGATTCGTAACTTCTCTTCAGGACTGCTGTGCATGAGTGCGCTGGAGACAAACCGGATCCGGGTTTTCTGCTGAAACTCCAGTTCAGCCAGTTTCTGCAATGCTCCAGAAACTGGGATTTTTAGTTGCCGCTATTCCCGAACCCACGGCAAAAGGTACTCCTTTAGCGCCGGCAGGTCATCTTCGAGCACATTCCAGACTGCATCCCGGTCGATTCCAAAATAGTGGTGGACGAGGATATTCCTCATCCCGATGATATCCGACCACGGAACCTCTGGGTTTGCGGCCACAAATTCCGAAGAGAGACCCCGCACCGCTTCCCCGATGATCTGGAGATGGTAGATCACCCAGACCTGCGCCATCTCGTCGTCATAGAAGTAATCACGACCCCGGGCTGATACTCTTTCAATCCGTCCAATGGCCTCGAGGATATCCAGCACCCGTTCGCGATCGTCTCTCATAAGGGCCGCGCTTCCCGTACGACCCTTGAGCGGATTCGCTCCCGGAGCCCTGCTTCAGTCACAACATCGACCTGGCGGCTGAGTAGAGCGGAAAGGTCCATCGCAAGCCCCCCGACATCGAGAAGGCTCCGGTCGGGGTCCAGATCGATCAGGATATCGAGATCGCTATCTGGCCGGGCCTCATTCCGCGCCACAGATCCGAAGATCCGGACGTTTCTCGCCCCCCTCCGGTGCGCAAGGGAGAGGATCTCGCCCCGTTTCTGGGCGAGAAGGGTATAGATATCGGTTTTTGGATCTGTATCTGGCCTCAAGACCTTGATCACTCCACTGGAGAATTGTCTACAGCACTATATAGGGGTTTTGCGGATCCTCCTGCCCGCTCCCGGGCCCCCGGGGCGGCTGCCATCAATGTTCAATGGCAACCCGAAATTGGCGCACATTCTTTCTCATCCGTTCTGTACTCCCCAACCGATTCTCGCGACAGTGTCGAGACTATCTTCCTCCCATAGAGAGTATGCTGCTCCCCGATGACCTGGCTACTGATACATCTATCTGCGTGATGATGCGTAACGATGCGTAATGTTTGCGAGGTTATCCCTGAACCCTTCTGCCGGGAGAGGACCCGCCCCCTCCCGGGTCCCTCTCAAAACTCTCCGGGTATCTCGTGCTCGTTTTCGCTCACACACTCGGAAGACCTTCGGTCTTCTCAAAACCCCTACCGTACCGGTAGTCGCTTCCCGAGACGCGATACCCGGGCAACGGCCGCATTTCCGATTCTGATCGAGTATGCGTCAAATCGTCGTTCCATTACGTGAGTGTGCTCCAGGAAGGGTGAAAGAATGATACCATGGTCCTTTGCCGGTACAAAACGACATTTTTGAAGGATCTGGCAAAAGTTCATCCCAATTACCGGGAAAGGATAGAAAACTCTGGTGTTTGAAAAGATCCCGACATCGGAGAATGCATTTGCAGAATTTGACATCCGGAAGATCAAGGGCTACCGGGACTTCTACCGGATCCGGGTGGGGCTATACCGGATCGATTGCCGTATACAGGACGGAGTCCTTATCTTCTACCGGGTGAAGAGCCGTGAAGAGATATACGGTATCTTCCCCCTGAAAGCCCTTCACACCGGGCAACAGGCCGGACCAACCGGTCTTTACTCCCGCCACCTCGGCAGCGTCGAGAGGTACTGCCGCACCATCTCCTCCGCCTCCAGCGGAGGTATCCCAAGGTTTGAAGCCATCATCGGCGCATACTTCATGACCGCCTGCTCTCCCGTGAGATCGGGCTCGGTGAACCGCCCATCCCGGTAGCAGTAGGTGCAGTACTCAGCGCTCAGTGAACCGTCCGCCTCAGTCCCCGCGTCCTCGTCCCGGAGAAGCGGCATCCCGCAGCTCCCGCAGACCGCGACCTCCCTCCCGGCCCACCTCTTCAGGCACGAGAGTTGCTCCCTTGAGAACTCCTCCGCCTTCTTTTGGGGAATCGCGTACAACTGCGACATGATCGCCCCGCAAACCTTCGCCATCCCATCGATAGTGATGTTAGGCTCGGTGAAGGCGCCGTTCTGGTAGCAGTGGGTGCAGTAGTCGTCTGAGAGTGCACCATCCGCTTCTGTTCCAAAATCGTCCTCCGAGTCCATCGGCATTCCGCAACTCTGACACGTTCGTGTGCATCTTGATCCCATAGGCTCCTCCCGGCGATGAAACGCTTCAGCTAAACGAACGGGCTTTTCCCGGGTGAACTACCACGCCCTGAAGGGCGTGGCTTCCTGCTTCATCCCCCCTCTATTGAGGTGAGTCCACAGGCTCGACGGTGCGTTCCGCACCTGATACCCCGACAAGATTCTGCTCTTGCAGGGCGAACTTCTTGATATTGATCGCCGCGTTGATGTCGCGGTCGTGGTGAGTACCGCAGTCAGGACAGACCCACTCTCTGTCTGAAAGGGCGAGATCCTGCTTGAGATACCCACATTTACTGCATATCTTCGATGATGGATCGAATCGTCCGATCTTCAGGAGGGTCTTGCCATACCTCCGGCACTTGTACTCCAACATCGTGAAGAACGTGCTCCACGATACATCCCCGATCCCCTGCGCCAGATGATGGTTCTTCATCATCCCGCCAACATTCAACGATTCGACTGCAATGGCTTGGTTCTCGCTCACAACGCGAAAAGAGAGGTTGTGCAGGAAATCGTTGCGCTGGTTGGCGACCTTCTCATGGCACCGGGCAAGTCTCTGGATTGCCTTCTGCCGGTTCTTCGACCCTTTCTTCTTCCGGGACACCCGTCGTTGCAACACTTTCAGACGCTGAAGAGAATTTTTCAGGTATCGGGGGTTCTCGACCTTCTCTCCCGTGGAGAGAGTCGCAAAGTCCTTCAACCCGACATCAATCCCAAGAGTAGTGTCCAGAGAGAATGGAGCGGGTTCAGGTTCGGGTTTCCCGTCATCGACAAGGATGCTAACGAACCATTTTCCGGTCGATGTCACGGAAACAGTAGCGTACTTCATCTTTCCGGTGAAGATCCGGTGGAAGATGGTCTTAACCTCACCAATCTTTGGAAATCTGATCCTCTTCTGATCAAAATCCACACGGTAATGCTGCGGTACCTGAAAGGATTGTACCGGATTCTTCTTTGACTTGAACCGGGGAAACCCCTTCTTCTCGCGGAAGAACCGGGTGAAGGCATTGTCGAGGTTCTTGTTTGCACTCTGGAGGGATTGGGAGTTCACCTCCTTGAGCCACGGATGCTCTTCTTTGAGGGCGGGGAGACGGGTGTTCAGGTCGAAACAGGAGAGTTTTCGACCTGCCTGCTCGTATGCCCGGATCTTCTGCTCCAGAGAATGGTTGTACACAAACCGACAGGCATGGATGTGCTGCATGAGGAGCGAGATCTGCTCCGGAGAAGGATACATCCGATACTTGTAGGCTTGGAGCATACAAGCAATAGTAAGCGTTACAATAAGATATAGTTTCCGGTAAGTGAGGAAACAGTATCAGAAGGGCGGCTCCGCTTTCATCCCCGGCCTAAAGACCGGGGTCTTCCCGCTCCGCCCCCTTCACCCCCGCAAGATAAACGTTCGCATAAGAGCGCTGGCGTGGAGTCAGGGGCATCGTTGCCTCACGCAAAGTCCACGCGATTGCTTTTCCCTTCGCGGATCTCCCGCGTGGGGTGGCGATCCGCACAATAAGGTGAAACAGCCCACTATCCCCGGGGCGGGAACCGGATCGCCATCCTCCCGCCGGCACCCGGCCTGAAGACGGCGTCCCGCTGGAGCGCCCGGGCGTAACCGGCGAGGTAGGGTGCAGCCACCCGCTCGTCCACGAAGGCCTCCCTGGTCGCCGCCCCGTTACCCTGGAGGGTGATCGTGATGCCCTCCCCGGCGACCTCTTTTGACTCACAGGGAATCCCCCACATCAGGAGGAGCCCCTCCATCAGGGTCGCGGCGTCGAACCGCTCCTCACTGCGGGCGAGGAGGGCTGTCCCGTCCTCCTCCCCGAGCCTTCCAGCGATCGCGGCGACCTGCTCCACGAGGGCCGGGGAGGCGTCTGCAAGGAGCTCCCGCACCAGCGGTCCGGCGACATCGTGCCGCCGCAGGGACCGGGCGACCTTGATCAGCTGCCAGTCCCGGGCAAATGAGGTACCGGTCCGCATCTCACCCTCTCAGGACACCGTAGGCCATCACACAGAGGCCGAGGATCACCACAATACGGGAGAAGACCGCCGACCAGATGATGATGAACTCATCAGGCGTGAAGATACTCACGAGGTCTGCAAACGTGATCCCCACGATCAGTGTGAAAAGCCCGTAGATGAAGAGGAGCAGCGTCTGCTGCCTGACAATCCGGTAGGCGTTGAAGATGATGGCGATGAGAAGCGCCCCCATAAGAAGCGTCACGACCGCAAGCATCTGCTGCATGATCTCAATCTGCATTCAGTTCCACCTAACTCCGTTCCTTGATCTTTCTCACCGATATGATCGTCTGGATCTCCTTCACACCCGGAAGGCTGGAGAGCGGCATAAGCACGCTCCGCTTCAACTTGGTGATGTTCTGCACCCGGACCTTGGCGAAGAAGTCGCCCGGCTCCAGCACCTCGTAGACCTCGAGGATGCCGGGAAGGTCCCGCATGAACTCCTCGACCTCTACCTTCTCATCAGGGTCCACCCTGATGTTCAGAAAAGCGACCAGAGTGTGCTCAAAACACTTCTGGTTGATGACGATCGTGAACCGCTCAAGGATACCGGCTTTCTTCAGCTTCTCGATCCGTTTGAATACCGTCGACGGTGCAATGCCCACAATTGAACCGAGCGCTGCCATAGACATCCTTCCGTCTCTCTGCAGTTCCCGAAGTATCGCATCGTCGATCTCATCCATTTGTACAATACTTACAGGTTGTCAGTTATTAAAATTCCGCATTTACTTTTAAACCGAAGGAACGGTATTTCTAATTTCTACCAGATAACAATCGCCATACCCTGATTTCGTCGGACAAATGCGGGGTGATAAATGTCTAACGGCCCCCCGGAAAATAGGAAATATTGGCCAGATTTCGGGCAGATTTACGAAATATCCTTTCAGCGCCAGCGAACGTTCGTTCCCCCGGGATTCACGATCCTGAGTGTCCCCGGACCTCCCACTGCTCGCTCAATAGCAGTATCAATAAACTCCCGGGCCGCGGCGAACGCCCCCCGCGCATCCATTCCCCGGGCAAGGTATGCGGCGAGCGCCGCCGAGAAGCAGCACCCCGACCCGTGCACCGAGTAGGGGTAGCGCCTCCCTGAGACCTCCGCCGTCCCGTCGCGGTCGACCAGGACATCGATCGCCGCATCGCCGGTGAGGTGGCCCCCTTTCACCACCACCGCCCCGGCACCGAGGTCGAGGATCCGCCGGCCCGCTTCGGCCATATCGTCAGGGGTTTTGACCCGCATCCCGGCAAGCACCTCAGCCTCGGGGAGGTTTGGGGTGACGACCCCCGCCCTGGGGATGAGGAGTCCCACAAGATCAGCGACGGCGTCCTCATCGAGCAGCCGGTGACCGGACGTCGATACCATCACCGGGTCGATCACGAGCGTCGTCCCGTCGGGCAGGGCCTCAGCGACAGCACGGACGTTTGCGGCGTTCCCAAGCATCCCGGTCTTCCACGCCCCGATAGCAAACTCGTCGGCAACCGTCTCGATCTGGGTCCGCACCGCCTCCGGGGGGAGCATCCAGGTCCCCCGCACCTCACGGGTGTTCTGGGCCGTGACCGCGGTTATGACCGTCAGCCCGAAGACCTCAAGCGCCGTAAACGTCTTTACGTCTGCCTGGATGCCCGCTCCTCCCCCCGAGTCGGAACCGGCGATGGAGCAGGCGGAGACCATCTGCGCACCCGTCATCCTCTAACGTTTGCCGCGGATCTGCTTGAACCTTTGCAGAGAACACCTTTTATCTGGTTCCGCACCGACCACTATTTACAATGGATGTAGAAGAGATCAGCCGCCGGCACCTCGCCGCCGGCACCCCCGACGACGATATCGTGCGCCTTCTTTCCCGGGATATCCTCACGATCAAGCGCGACCGCATACCCCCGGCATACGCCGAAGAATTCGCGAGAGCAGTCCTTACCGAGGCGAAGAACTCGACCGGGCTTACCGGTGACCTCTTCACCTTCGAGCCTGCAGGCTCGAGCATGGGTGAGTTCGGGGTCGGTTCACGGGGCGCCGGGGACTTCTTCGCCCACCGGCAGCTCGCCCGCATCATCGGCCGGACGTCGGCCACGGTCGGCGTCGACGAGATGGACGATGCCGGCGCCGTCTGTGCCGGAGGGGACTATATCATCACCACCGTCGATGGGATGCACTCCCGTCTCTCCGACTTCCCCTTCCTCGCCGGGTTCCACGTCACCCGGGCGACGCTCAGGGATGTCTACGTGATGGGCGCAAAACCCGTCGCCCTCCTCTCAGATATCCACGTTGCCGACGACGGCGACGTCGCGAAGATATTCGACTACACGGCGGGCGTCACCGCCGTCGGTGAGG
>NZ_DAQR01000058.1:4640-7600 GCF_002502935.1 Methanoculleus sp. UBA413 | reverse complement strand
CATGGGCGTCCCGCTCGTCACGGGCTCTACGCTGCGCATCGGCGGGGACATGGTGCTCGGCTCCCGGATGACCGGGTGTGTCGGGGCCGTCGGCGTCGCCCGGCACCTCACCGCCCGGAAAGCGATCCAGCCCGGCGACGTCCTCCTCATGACCGAAGGCGCCGGCGGCGGGACGATCGCCACCGCCGCGATCTACTCCGGGTTCCCGGAAGTCGTCGACGAGACGATCAACCTCCACTTCCTGAAAGCCTGTGAGGCGCTCCTCGCAAGCAGCGTCCTCCCCGGTATCCACGCCATGACCGACGTCACGAACGGCGGGCTCCGGGGCGATGCCTATGAGATGGCAGAGACCGCAAACTGCCGGATCGTCGTCGAGGAGGACGAACTCCGCACGCTCGTGCAGCCGAAGGTCCTTGCCATGCTCGATGCCCTCGAGATCGACTACCTCGGCGTCTCCCTCGACGCCCTCCTGGTCGTCGCCCCGCCCGAGGTCGCCCCCGAGATCAAGCAGGTCGTCGGGTCGGCAGGCGTCGCCATGAAAGAGATCGGCTACGTCGAGGAAGGAGCGGCCGAATCGGTCCTCGTGGTCGACGGCAAGATCCGGGACTTCTCGCCCCGGTTCAGGGAGTCGGCCTACACCCCGGTGAAGAAGGTCGTGGACGGGGACAAACGAGACTTTGAGGAGATGAAGGCCGGGGTCGAGCGGGCTGCAGAGGCAGCGATCGCGAAGAAAGAGCGGATGCTCGCCCGGCTCCGCTCTTCGTGATGAGGATATCTTCTAGTGGACTATTTCATCTTCACGTGCAGTGTCGCCTCTTGCGTTGAACGCGAAGCCGCGATCTCCTCCCCCCATCACCCTTCACGACTCCCGCGTGAGGTGGACGATCACTCCCACTGCACCCTCAAGTTAAGATGAAATGGCCGAGATCATCCCAAAAGTGCTTGGGCGATAGAAGAACTCGAGGAGTCGGCGCACATCCGGGAACCGGGACGACGCAGAAATCGGAGATGCGGCCCATGCCCGGGTCTCTCCCCCTCCCGGCAGAAGAGTTTTGGGATAACCTCGTCCACGAGATCGGAGGAGGGGGTGTTTGTTGTCTTGAGGAGAGGGTTATCGTAAGAGATCGTAAACCTCTTCTTTTGTCATACCCTCAAATTCAGCAACGTCGGTGACGATTGTGTTGAGTGTAGCTATGGCAAGTTCGTCGTGAAGGGGGACGGTAACCCGGAGTCGTTTATCGTCAACAACTTTACGCAGTTGGACGTGACTTCCGGCCTGCCGGAGAAATGAAAATCCGAGTTTTTGAAGGACTTTGATTACCTCGAATCCACTAACAACCGGACGTCGCGGCAATGATATCGACCTTGTATTCGAAATTTGGTGGGATGTGGCTTTCCTGTTCGTGAGTTTCTGATCTGTATTTGGTTACAACGGTGATCTGTTCTCCCGCTTCGAGCTCTTCCGTATAATGGAGTGACGTTGCTTCCAGGATATTGTCGATGAGTTCCCCGATGCTTTTACCCTGGGTATAGATGGCATTTCCAGGTGCATGTGCGCTGGCGCTCCACCATCCATCGGCATAGGTTACTTCAAATGTGACCTGCATGACATTACACCCCTGCGTAGTTGGGATATTGGGTTTTCAAGAGATAAGTTTGATGGTGACATGGTTGCCACATCCAGACGGAATCATGTTTTACCTCCTCGGTTTCATCAACGGTGCATTTGGGCATGACAATGCTGTCGTCAGCTATCCCGGCTTAAAGACTCTCCCTGGAGGTAGGCCCGGGTGGCTGACCGCACCTCCAGGGAATCCTGTGGGTGATTGTGGCAGGCATCGAGACTGCGGATGGAAGGGCACCCTGCCGCCTGACATCTGTTGCCGACAGAAGGGGGAGAGAGCAGCCCCCCTTCACGGGCTTTCGGGGTTGACGACCCTCCCCATGAAGAGAATCGCGCCGGAGTCCTTCTCGACGATGAGGAAGACGAACGGGTGATCGGCCCGGAAGACGGGTGTGACACCTCTCCCGGCTATGACTCCGGTCGCTGCCGCGGCCTCGGTGCCCTCCTCGTTCACGTCGATGAACGCCGTATGGAAGACTCCGGTGATGAAAAGATCCTTCGTCCCGTCCATCCCCGAAAGGTCGGCGGCATCATCGGCAAACGCCGTCGGCATCCCCATCGCCGCAAGAGCCGAGGGGAGGCTGTAGCCCACATCAAGCGTGAACTTCGGGAAGGAGATCCTGACGTTCTGCGCGATCAGGGACTCCCGCAGGCCGGCAAGCCTCTCCGCGTCCAGGGCCTCCTCCGCAGCCGTCAGGCTGTCTTCCTTCGGCAGAAGGACGAGCATCGCGAGTTCCGTTCCGTTCCCGTGCGCGTACGGCATCTCGAGCACCTGGAGGGTCTCGGTCTCTGCATACGGATAGGCGGCATCCCCGTGCATCATCGGAGCGAGCACCATCTCGTTCGGTCCGACCCGGAACTCCTCCTCCCGCGTCTCGTTCGCATCGAACTGCTTCGCCCAGGTGCCTTTGAAGTAGATCGCGTTCGTGATCACGAGCCGGGTCAGCGGGTCGATTGCATTGGGCGGCAGGAGATCGCGGATCCGATCTTCGGTCCGCTCCTCCACCCATCGGTTGATCGTCTCCCGCGATCCCTCGGGGTTCTCGATGAAATCGAGATTTGTGACGTTTGCCCCATACCAGCGAGCGGCCACGTCGATGTAGTCAGGGAGGAACGAGTGGGTCTCCTCAGCCCAGAGGGCGTTTGCGGTGCGGAGAGTGTAGTTACCGCTCCCGCGGTTCAGGGCGGCATTGAGGGCAGTGAATCCCTCCCGACGGAGGGTATCGTTCGTTGGGAGGTGCAGCACAGCCCCGATCTCGTCGGCGGTCGTGCCGCGGGCGCCCTCGTAGGTGATCGCGAGGGCCGACGAGATGCTGTAGGGCGAGAAGAAGAGGTT
>NZ_DAQR01000058.1:0-4463 GCF_002502935.1 Methanoculleus sp. UBA413 | reverse complement strand
GAGAAGAAGAGGTTGCCTCCCGCGTACGCCGGGTCGGTCGCGAGGCGCCGGTAGAGGTCGAACGCGAACCGGTTATTCCCGGCCGCCACGTTGCCGGCGCCGTCCAGCGTATTGGGATGGGCATCCCCGGCAACGGGTTCACCGGAGATTGAAGTCGTGGTCTGAGGTGCGGTGCCGGCGGCGGTCAGTCCTACAAGAATGAGCGCCAGAGCCAGGATGCTTATTCCGGAGAATATCAATAGTCTTTTCATCGTTCTCTCCCGTGGATCGCATCGGGGAAAAGGCCGGGTCTCCCCCGGGCATCCACATGGATTCTCTCTCGCAGAAAGACGATAATACCGGCGAAAGCGTTCGATCCCGGTCGAACGGGTTCAAAAACTCTATATAGGTCACGTAACTTCCTCACCGGCACAAAAGTCCTCCGTCGCACGCCTGTTCCGCCACCGGGTACAGGCATACGCCACCAGGATCCCCCCGATCACCGCAAGCGCGATCCCGGCAACGAGCAGTTCCACGGGAGGCCCCGCCGGGACCGGGAGGCCTCCCCCTCCCAGCCGCGGGGGCACCGGCCCTTCCCGGATCGGCGTGGTCAGGAAGGCCACGACGGCACAGACCCCTCCGACGAGGCTTGCCAGTCCTGCAGCCAGGATAATCCGGATCCGGGTGCCGTCGTGCGGCTGCAGGAGGCCCCGCCCCTCCGGTGTGAGCGCGTAGTACACCCAGGCGCGCCCGTCGTCCCCTGCGGCAACAAGACCGGCGTCGGCCAGTCTCTGCAGGTGGTGATGAACCGTGGACTTTGCGAGGTCAAGGGTGTCTGCGAGCTCTGTGACCGTCATCCTGCGTGTGGACAAGATCTTTAAAATATCGAGCCGGGTCTCGGATGCAAGGACCTCGAACGTATCCTTCGTCAGGACGATATCGACCGGCTCCATGAGAGAGTTGTTCGGAAAGACAGGATATAACGGTTCTGTTATCGTCTCCGTAAAAAAGAAGCCACCCCATGTGGGCGGTACCTAACGACCGTGACCGCCCGGTCAAGAAGTGGAGGCGCGATCTGCCGCGAGGACAGGGCATAACCGCTCTACGGCCCTACCCTGCGCCGGTCAAAGTGGATAGCGACCCCTGCCTCCTGCTGACCTGACCCGGGGTAAATCTGCCCCTCTTAACCTTCCGGTTTCTTCCCACCCGCGCAGACGTTGTAGGCCAGGTACGGCAGTTTCTCCTCGATGAAGGGTTCCACCTTCCGGGCAAGTGAAAAGACCGGGTCAGCGAGGTTGAGGTGCGCAAACGAGCACCGGCCGACCGAGATATCAGCGAACCCGGCATCCTCGAGGAGACACGCGATCTCACCGTTTGTGTAGTAGCGCTCGTTAAAGTCTCCCACGCCCACCTTCTTCAGGCCGACCTTCTCCCCCACCTGGTAGATGACAGGGACGATGCTCGTAAAGACCGTCCGCGAGAGGGTGCAGATCGCGATCCGGCCGCCGGGCTTTAAGACCCGGTAGGACTCTTCGAGCATCGCCTCGGGATCCGGGACGTAGCTGAAGGCGAGCAGGCTTGCGAGGGCGTCGAAGGTCCCATCCCGGAACGGGAGGACGTCGGCGGTCCCGACGCAGAACCCGCTCTCCGGGCAGCGCTGCCGCCCGTGCCGCACCATCCCCGGGCTGATATCAAGGCCCACCGCCTGGCCGCCTTCCTGGATATACCGCTCCACAAAGAGCCCTGTCCCGCACCCGAGGTCGAGAAGGAAACCCCCCTTCGGGAGCACGCTCATCACGTGGTCTGAGATATGCCGGTGGTAACTCCTCCCGCGGTGGCCGTCGTAGCGGTCGTCGTAGATATCCGCGATCTCGTCATAGTGTTGCTGTACTTTATTCACAAAAACACCTCCCTGGCAATCCGGGCAAGAAGTGCATTGACCTGCACAAAATCGTTTGCGTTGTGGCAGAGCCGGTGGTCAGCGTCGGCGAGCGCGACCGCAAGGGCCGGGTGGTTGTACTCGCGCCTGACCACCTGCCGAAGTTCGTGGACGACCTCCCGTGCCGAGAGCCCGTACTCGATCATCAGCGATTCAGCGATACGGCTTGCGGCGTCGAAGTTCCCGGTCCGGAGCGCGTCGAACGCCGATGCGGCGACGTTGCCGGTCTCTGAGCGCGACACCTCGGCGAGAACTTCGGCGAGGTCGGCGTCCCCACCGGACCCGGCGGCGAGCTGCAGGTAGATGATCGCACGCCGCAGGTCGCCCTGTGCGGCGTGGACGATCAGGTCGAGGTCGTCGGCCGGGAGGGTGGCCCCCTCGGCGGCGAGGATCTCCTCGAGGCGGGCACGGATGATCCCGCTCTCTATCGGGGCGAAGAAGAGCGGCAGGCACCGTGATGCGATCGCGGGGATGATCGCCGACGGCCGGGTGGTTATGAAGATAAACCGGCAGGTAGCGCTGTAGCGCTCCATGGTTCGCCGCAGGGCCTGCTGCGCCTCAAACGTCAGGTCGTGGGCATCCTCAAAGACCATCAGTTTAAACGGGGCATCCAGCGGGCGCATCGAGGCGTACCACTTCACGATGTACTTGAAGTTGACGATCAGGCTCTGGTCCTTCCGGTAGATATGGCTGAACCGCTCGTCTGCCTCAAGCGCACTCCTCCCCCGCCCGAGGAGGTCAGCGGCGCTGAACGTGCTCACATTCGCCTCCCAGTTCTCGGCGTAGAGCCCTTTTGCCAGGCACTCGACGGCCACGGTCTTCCCGGTGCCGTGCGGCCCGGAGATGAGCATGTGGGGTACGCTCCCTGCATCCGCAAACGAGACGAGGTAGCGGACAACCTCGTCCTGCCCGATGATATCCTCACACCCCTTCGGGCGGTAGACTTCACTCCAGAGCATGAACCAGTCTCTCTCTCATCTCATCTATTGCCGCCCGAAGAAGATAGGTATTGTCAAGTGAGGCGATGAGACGGTCGCGCTCGCCGGGCTCAAGCGTGGCGCAGGCCGCGGTGATCGCGGGGAGCGCACGCGTCAGTTCATCGACGACCGTCAGGGTTGCGGTGCGGGCGGTCCGGGAGAGGGGATTTAAGTCGACGGTGATGACCGCTTTCCCCATCGCCCTGAGCGCCTCGCACCGGTCCCCGTCCTCGAGCGGAACGAGGACCACGTCGGCATCCCCGATCCCCTCGGGGAGGCAGAGCCCGCGGTCGTGGGCGAGCGGGACGAGCCGTTCCGCCGTCCCGGAGAGGACCCGGACGCCCTCGTCCTCGAGGAGCCGGGTGATCAGTGCTATCCGCTCATCGGTCCGGTGGAAGAGGTTCACCTCGACGTCGGCACCGCTCGCCTGCTGGAGCGCCGCGACCTCGCGGGCCGCAAGCGCTGCCGTGTTGCCGTTCACCGATATCACCGCGTGCCGGGCGGCAAGAAGCATCGCGGCGGCCGTGCGGGCGGCGAGAAGCGCGCTTTCGCTCGTCCGCTCGCCGATCAGGTAATCAAACGCCTCCCC
The DNA here is from genome assembly GCF_002502935.1 of Methanoculleus sp. UBA413. Lineage (NCBI taxonomy): Archaea > Methanobacteriati > Methanobacteriota > Methanomicrobia > Methanomicrobiales > Methanomicrobiaceae > Methanoculleus > Methanoculleus sp. UBA413. The sequence continues at coordinate 979 of NZ_DAQR01000058.1, read as the reverse complement.
GCGCCCGTGGGCGGCAAGCCCCTCGAGTGCGACGACGCCCTCGCGGGCGCACCGGGCCAGCCGCTCGCGGGCGATGAGAGAGCGGTACCGTGGATGGTCTTTGGGAATCATGGTTTCATCTCGATCAAGTATGCGCCGCGGCGGGCGACGTTGAGGCGCTCGACCTCTCCGAATCCCGAGAGCACCCGGTCGGCGTCGTCGCCGCAGGCAAAGACGCCGTTCCCGAGCATCGTCATGCTCGCCGGGACCCCCGCGGTGTCGCAGGCCGCGAGCACCCGCTGCACCCCGGGCGCGATGAGTCCGCTCCCTTGGGCGAACCCCCGCGAGAGGAGGCAGAAGTCGGTGAGGTCCCGGGGGCAGCGGTCGGGATACGCGGCTGCTATCCGCGCCATCGCCTCAGGGGACGAGAGGACCGACGCGGTCGGGAGCGGACCGAGGCTCACGGCGTAGAGGGGTTCTTCCGGGTAGAACCGGATGATCTCCGCGTGGATGCCGGGCCCCATCCTGCAGACGACCCCGCCGGCCTGGCTCGCGGCGACGTCCCCGAGACCCGTGCGGTGGACAACCTCGGCCTCGTGAGCTCTGGCCGCCACATCGTCAGCAGAGAGCCCGAGGTCGAAGAGGTGGTTTGCGGCCGTGAGCGTCGCAAGGACCGCGGCCGCTGAGAGCCCGAACCCGGCGCCGATGGGGAGCCGGCACTCGGTGGTGACGCGGGCCGCAACCCCCAGCCGGTCGAGAGCGTACTCAACCGGCGGCGACCCGGCGGCGACCCGGCCCCGCCAGACCACCCGGACGCTCGTCGCCGCGGCAGGGGTGACCGTCGAGCGCACCCCCTCGTCGATGACCACCCCGGCCCCGACGCTCCCGGTGCTCCCGGGCCCGCTCCCCTCAACGCGCTTGAAGTAGCCGGAGATATGTCCGGGAGAGAAGGCTACAGCAGTTCTGACCATACCGCTGCCGCGACCTCCTCTTTGCTCCC
>NZ_DAQR01000113.1:12134-32153 GCF_002502935.1 Methanoculleus sp. UBA413 | reverse complement strand
TTATTCCAGACGACCGAGAAGTCCACTGCGGCCGCGCTCGACGTCGCGATGAGCGTGCATGCCAGCAGCACCATCGCCATCAAACAGAGATTTTGCTTCATATCACATCTCCTGGCTTGTTGCCGTCCCCTCACGCGTCCTCCTGCCTGCCCGTGCTCCCTGGAGGTGAGTGAAATGGCGTGCCTGGTGAGGGCTGCTGGTTGGTATCTGTGGTTGTGATGGTCTGTGTTCGACTCTGGAGCAGTGCTTGCAACACCGTCCGCTGAGAGGGCCAGTTACAATAATCCAATTATTATAATAATGTTGTTATGGTTCTCCTGACGGTCGACACCCCGGATCATCGGGCGAGTCCCGTGAGTCTGGCCGGCAGGAACCCTCCGGGGCAGAGACCACCGTGCTGTCGCATCCTTATACGGATCGAGCCCACCGATAGCCTCCGGCGGCATCGTAGCGGTGCAAAAAGAGGTTAGCGGGAGTGGCCGTCAGCCCCTGGCCGGCACCAGCCCCGCATCCCTGACAGCGAGGTCGGTCTCCCTGATGATCTCCCGGGTCAGGTTGATGCTTGAGGTTGTTCTGCTGACCGGGTCAACGCTGCTGGCCGTATCGCCGGGTTCGCCCCGGCCGGGGACGGTGAAGGCGTAGCCCTCCGGCGGGACGACCTCGACGGTGTAGTTCCCCGGGAGGACGCCGCTGAAGATGTAGAGCCCCTCACAGGCATGGGAGAATGTCTCTGCCGTCGCAATCCTCTCGCCGGTGGCATTGAGGAGGTGGACGGTGACGCCGATCACACCCTGCTCCCCGGGGTCCTGCACGCCGTTGGCGTCGGCATCCAGAAAGACTGTTCCCCCGATGGTGCCTATGGACTTCTCTGCTCCCGGTCCCGGCGGGGCTTGGACTGCCGCGCTTGCGACCGAACCGAACACGAACGCTGATACGATGATGGCTGCAAGAATGCTGATCTCTCTCAATCGGTTCACCTCACCTCCCGGATGCCTCATTGGGCCGTCCGGGCGCGTAACCCCGCGGAGGGGTGCAGTATCCGTCTGCGTTCCCCTCCGGCTGCCGAATGGTCTGGGATTTTCCTGTTCCGGCGCCGACTTTGGAGTTCCGACTCGGAATAGTCTTTATCATATATTAATATCTCCATATTTCGTGCGGAGGTTTTTATCGGCATTGAACTCCAAACCGGCCGAATCTCGTATTATGCTCCCTGCTCTCATCAGTGCCGTTGCGTTCAATCATCTCCCTGCTTCGGCCGGTCTTCTCCGGGCTTGTGACGGTCGTCCTGGTCCTTGCTCTTCTCCCTGTCAGGTCCGTCGTCGTCATCCTCCCGTGGGCCGCCGGAGGCTTCACCGTCCGGCTCCTGCGGCTCACTGGTTATGACCTGCTCTTCCCGCTCCTCCTCTGCCGCATCGTCGACGTCATCCCGCTCCTTGCTATCGCCGATTTCCTCATCAGGCTCGTTGGTCTCCCCCAGAGGCGGGGATTGGGCCGGGGCCAGCGAGAGGATCAGCCCTGCATCCCTGACGATCGTATCGCCTCCGCCGACCGTAAAGGGGGCTGTTGTGCCGGTCAGCGGGTCGGCATGGCTGTCCCTGCCCGGGTCTGTGAAGATGTAGTTCTCAGGCGCGGTGAACGCAAGGGAGTATTCCCCGGGCAGGAGGGGACCAAAGAGGTACATGGAGGTGTAGTAGTCATGGTATCTCGTGCGGGCCGATGCCACCACAGCGCCGCCTGCGTCCAGGAGGCGGACCTCGATGTCGGTCAAGCCGTAAGTCTCGTCATTGATACCGTCGTGGTTACCATCGCTCCAGACTGTGCCGCGCACCCATCCGTAGGTCGCAGCCGGGGTCCCGGCCTGGTACCCCCCGACGAACCCTGCATTCAGGGTGTGCCGGGAATCATCGCCTTCCGCGAATGCTACGGTCCCGCCGATCGGGCGGGCGTCGCTGCCAGAACCGGGGGTGGTGCAGGAGTAGCCATCCGGCATGAGGAATTCTACGCCGGCGTAGCCGCCGGTGGGGAGGGATGAGAACCGGTATGACCCGTCGGAACCGGTGACAGTATAATCATACATGGTCCGCTTGCCGATAAGTCGCACGCTGATGCCCGGGATGCCCGGCTCGCCCGGATCACGGCTGCCGTTCGCGTTCAGGTCGTACCAGACCATCCCTGACAGCGGTCCGCTGCTCCCGTCATCATTGTGATCGTCTCCGTCGTTCTCGTCCCCGTCATGGGTATTCGGCTTCTCTGTCGGAGTCGGCGTCGGGTTCCAGGTCGCCGTTGCCGTTGCCGTCGGTTTTTCGGTCCGGGTGGGCCTGGGCGTCGGGGTCTCTGTCGGGGCTTTGGTTATCGTCGGCTTCGGGGTTGCGGTCGCGACCGGCGTCGTTATCACCGCTGTCGGGGTGGCCGTCACCGCTGGTTTCTGGTGTACCGCCGGCGCTTTCGGGGGCTTTAAGGGTGCCGCCGTGGGTGTCGGTCCCGGCGTTGGCGTCGGCTCCGGAACAGGTCCCAGTCTCACGACCCATGCGTCCGTGTTCACCGCCCCTCCCCTTGCCGTGGCATTGAACGTCCCCGCGAAGAGGAGCCAGTCCTCTGCAGGTTGCAGGACCGACACCGCCCGGTCGCCGCGGTTCATGCCGCCGAAGGTCCTGCTCCATGCCCCCGCTCCTTCGGCGTCGGTCCCGACAAGCCAGGCATCGGTGTCATCCATCCCGGGAAACCCGGTCTCCCCGGCGAATATGTAGCCGCCGTCGGAGGTCTCGATGACTGCACTGGCCGACTCGTTCACGCCCACGTCCCCGTAGATCCAGTTCCAGATGATATCCCCGTCGGGCGTGAGTTTCATGAGGAGGGCATCGGTATCGACGGTTTCGTTGTCGGGCCTCTCAGTGAACGTGCCGGCGATGAGGATGTTGCCGTCTGTTGTGTTGATCACCGCCCGGGCGTCATCATCGTCGGGGCTCCCGAATGTCCTGTTCCAGACCTCGTCGCCCGATGCATTCAGCCTGACCACCCAGGCGTCCGTCTTCCCCGCCCCCAAAGTGTCGGTGCTGCCGGCAAAGACGAAATCCCCGCTGGGAAGCCGTGTGACGGCGTTTGCTGTGCTGTTTCCTGCCCCGCCGAACGTCCTGTTCCAGACCTCGTCGCCTGATTCGTTCAGCCTGACCACCCAGGCCCCGGACCTCTCCTCTCCCCAGGGCGCGATGGAGCCGACGAATATGTAGCCGCCGTCATCGGCCCCGATCACCGCGTTTGCCGACGCGTTGACGTCCGGTCCGCCGTAGGTCCGGTTCCAGATCTCGCTGCCTGACGGGTCTATCTTTACAACCCAGGCATCGGTATCCAGCCTTGTTCTGTTGGTAACGAGGGTGAGGGTGCCAGCAACGAGGAGGTTGCCATCGCCGGTCCGGATGATGGACCGGGCGGTGTCGGCCTCCTCCCCTCCATAGGTACTGTTCCACGCTTCGTTGCCCTCCGGCGTCAGCCTGACCACCCAGGCATCCGCCTTCCCCGCCCCGAACGTTTCAGTCTCCCCGGCGAGGAAGAATCCTGTCCCTTCGGGGTCAGCGATGATTGCGTATGCGGTCTCCCCGGCAGCAGGCCCGCCGTAGGTCCGGTTCCAGGTAACGGTATAATCATCCGGCTCCGCTCCCGCGAGCGCAATGAACACAAGTGCCGCCAGGAACAGGATAATGATCCAATAATACATGCCACGTTGCATAGGTCTACCTCTGAATCATCTCCACCCCGGCGTTCCCTGGTATCATCCCCGTCTTTCCGGGGATTATGGCGGTCGCCATACAATACGGGTTTACTGGTTGATGGTCGGGTCTCCTGCAGAGCCCGGGGTATCAGGAGCACCGCGGGGTTTGCACTTCAATAGTATAACTATTATAATAATCTTATTTCCAAACGGGGGTATGACGGTGGCCAGAATGCAGTCGATACCCCCGGGGCCGGGTGCGCCGGGTGGCCACCCTCTCCCACAACCATCAATACGCTTATGAACAAACCCTGGATAGGAGACCTGCATGAACCTCTTGTTTGCGATCGCACCGGAACGGTTCAGGGACGAAGAACTGGATACACCAAGAAGGATCTTTGAGGAAGCAGGCATCGGCGTCGATATCGCTTCGACGACCCCGGGCACGTGCACGGGGATGCTCGGCGCCGCCGTGGAAGCGAACATGACGTTTGATGACGTGGAGCCCGACGACTACGCCGGGATCGTGGTCGTGGGCGGCACCGGTTCACAGGAATTCCTCTGGACGAACAAGAAACTTCGATCACTCGTCAGGGTGTTCTTCGAGCAGGGCAAGGTCGTCGCCGCCATCTGCCTCGGCCCGGTCGTCCTCGCGCGGGCAGGCATCCTCGCCGGGCGGCAGGCGACCGTATACCCAAGCCCGGAGGCAGTGCGGGAGATGGAGAAAGGCGGAGCGAACCTGGTGAAGATTCCCGTCGTCGCCGACCTGCAGGTCGTGACCGCGAACGGCCCAGGGGCTGCCGCCCAATTTGCAGATACCATCATAACGAAACTCGAATGCTGAACGATACCAGAGACGGCGAAGTGAACCGGGCTGACTGCACCCTGGTGATCCCCGCATACAACGAGGAGGCGCGGATAGGGTCGCTTCTCGAGGGGATCTCAGGATTTCCCGGCGACCTGATCTTTGTCTGTGACGGGACCGATGCCACCCCCGCCGTCATCGGCGCGTTTGCAGACGATCGCCCGTCGCTCTCCATCAGGTGCCTGACGTTCCCGTCCCGGCTCGGCAAGGGAGGGGGTATCGTGGCCGGGGTCAGGGAAGCGTCGACCCCCTACATCGGGTACATGGATGCCGACGGCTCGACATCGTTATCTGAGATGGAGCGCCTCTTCGACCGCCTGGCAACCGTGGACGGCGCCATCGGTTCGCGCTGGGTCCCCGGGTCCGTGCTGACGGTGAGACAGGGCCTCAGGCGCCGGGTTGAGAGCCGTCTCTTCAACCTCCTGGTCAGGATGCTCTTCGGGCTTGATTACCGGGACACCCAGTGCGGCGCCAAGGTCTTCCGGAAGGAGGCGCTCGATGCGGTTCTCCCCTCCATCCGGTCGACCGGGTTTGAGTTCGACGTCGAACTCCTCTGGCGGCTGCGGCAAAACGGTTACCGGGTGGAAGAGGTTCCGACTACCTGGGAGAACCGGGACGAGTCGAAGGTGACGACCTCGGATGCGAAGGAGATGCTCCTTGGCATGCTCCGCCTTCGGTTCGGGTAGGGCGTCCCCACCCGCCCTCCCGGGAACAAACCGCCGGGTTTTAAGAGTTTGTGCGTGGATGAATTTTTAACGGTGATACGGTGCTTGAGAAGACGGTCTTCGTGGAGGAAATTTGTGGGGGAATGCAGGTCGACGCACCGTTTGTGGTGGATGCTGCAGACCTGAAGGAGAAGCGAGACGGAGGCAAGTACATCCAGCTTGCCATCTCCGACAGGACAGGGCAGGGTGTCTGCAAGGTCTGGGGGACGTCTGATCAGAACGCAGAGCAGATCGAGGTACTCTGCCGTGAAATCCGGGTCGGTGAAGTTTACCGAATCCAGGGCTACGCGAAGGTCTTCAATGGTACCTGTGAGGTCAACGTGAACGACGGGTTCGTCAGCCTCGCAACCCCGGTGGCGGGGGATTCGATCGATCCGTCCCAGTTTGTCTACGCTCCCGCCGATGACGAGAGCGTCCGCCGGGGGCTTGGCCGCATGGCCGCGAAGATCGAAGACCCGGGGATCTATACCCTCGTATCCCGGGTTATGAACACCACGGAGGGGTTCTTTGAAGTGCCCGCTGCAAAACGCCGGCACCATGCATATATCGGCGGCCTTGCGGAGCATACCCTCGAGACCGCGGAGATTGCGCTCGGTCTTGCCGGCAGCGTCAACCGGGTGGAGATGGATACCGATGTGCTCCTCGCCGGAGCGCTCCTCCACGATATCGGCAAGGCGTCGTGTTTCCGCCGCCAGGGGTTCTCGTTTGTCGCGCTCCCGGAGTACACCCTCGTCGGGCATACGGCGCTCGGTGCGGCCGCACTCCTCCGGCACTCAGCCGGGGTCGATCCGTCGCGGTTCGCACACCTTCTCCATATTCTGATGGCGCACCACGGCCCCCACGGCGAGGTCAAGCCCCGGACCCCCGAGGCATGGACGGTCCACTTCGCCGATAACGCTGGCGCATCCTTACGGAGCGTATGTGACGATGTCGCCGATCTCGCGCCGGGAGAAGAGCGCTACCAGGGGACACGGTGCAGGGAGCCGGTGTATCGGTTCTGAAGGGTAGCGACGCGGTTTCACGCGAATATCGCTTTGGGATAACCTCCATCCTGTGGGGCGATTCCGTTGTTTCGGGGTTACGTTCCGACGGCACACTTTCCCGGAACGTCGCTACCCGATTGCTATATATCTATATGCAACGATACTGAAATCATGTCTGCGAACGTCAGATCCGATCATTCTCCCACACTCGATACGATCAGAATGGTCGAAGATTTCATCAAGGAGCACAGCGGCGAATACCGCCGGCGTGCGCTGTGGGAGCGCTTGCCGCGGAAGGTCATGTATCAGACGTTCAAGAAGATCATCGAGTACCTTCTGGAGTCAAACAAGATTGCTATTGATGCACGCGGTAGAGTCTGCTGGATCTACGATCCGGAGTTCACCCGGTGGTACCTGGCCCGCGAGAATCTGCGGATCGGATGAAAGCAACAATCTTCTTTGCAGACACGCAGGTGAAAGAAGCCTTTGAGGCTTTGCGGGCCTCAACCCGCAGCGAAGATCGAGAACTGGTCGCCCTCCTGGAAAGAGCCTTCGTGGCGATATCTGCCAACGCTTTTTGTGGTACTCAGGTTCCAAAGAGGCAGATCCCGAAGAACTATCTGCAACGACATCCCCCGATAAAGAACCTCTGGAAGTACAACCTCTCTCGCTCTTGGAGACTGATGTATACCGTGACCAGCGACGGCGGCACGATCGCGGTCGTCATCGAGTGGCTGGACCATACCAACTATGATCGCCAGTTCGGGTACTGAGTGCCGTTTGAGTGTTTAGCCCTTTGCGGGGCGGGGATGACCTGCCTCCTGTTGCAAAAAAGGGTCACGACCCCTTCAGATACGCCTCCGGGTTCCGCTCGAAGAGTTTCTTGCACCCCGGGGCGCAGAAGTAGTAGGTCTTCCCCTGGTACTCTGCCGTGTACTTCGCGGTTGCCTCATCGACATCCATCTTGCATACCGGATCGATCGCCATCCAGACTCCTCCGTTATATGCCCCCTCTCTTCGTCGGCGGTATATAAGTCTTGAGGAGCAGGGAGAGCGAGACGACCGTCACCGACGAGAGCGCCATGGCGAGCGCCGCAAGTTCCGGCTGGAACGTTATGCCATAGAACGGGTAGAGGATGCCTGCGGCGAGGGGGATGAGGGCTGCGTTGTAGGCGAACGCCCAGAAGAGGTTCTGCTTGATCCGGGACATCACCTTCCGGGAGAGTTCGATGGCCGCGACGGCGTCAGTCAGGTCGTCGCGGATGAGGACGATATCCCCGCTCTCGATGGCGACATCGGTCCCGCTCCCGATGGCGATCCCGACGTCAGCCTGCGCCAGCGCCGGGGCGTCGTTGATCCCGTCGCCCACGAACGCCACAACCTCGCCCCGTTCCTGGAGGGTGCGTACCTCCCGGGCCTTATCCTGCGGAAGCACCCCCGCGTGGACGTCATCGATCCCGACCTCCCGCGCGATGGCGTGTGCCGTCCGCTCGTTATCGCCCGTGATCATCGTCACCGCAAGGCCCATCTGCTTCAGGTCCGCGATGGCGGCCTTCGTCGTCGCCTTGAGGGTGTCGGCGACGGCGAGGATACCCCTGAGTGTGCCGCCGCCGGCAACCAGAACGGCGGTCTTCCCTTCGTCCTGGAGGGCGGCTATCCGGTTTTTCGCCTCCTCCGGGATGGTGATCCGGTTCTCTTCGAGGAACGGCTGGTTCCCGATCAGCACCTCCTCACCCTCCACCACGGCGCTGACCCCCCTGCCCCCAAAGGATGTAAACCGCTCCGATGCCGGGACCGCAACCCCGGCACTCTCAGCCCGCCGCACGACCGCTGCCGCGAGGGGGTGCTCCGAGTTCTTCTCGACCGCTGCCGCGACCCCGAGGAGGCGGTCCTCCGGCACCCCGAACGCGACGATATCGGTGACGTCCGGTCTTCCCCGGGTGAGGGTCCCGGTCTTGTCGAAGACGACCGCGGTCAGGCTCTCCGAGATCTCGAGCGCCTCACCGTTCCTGATCAGCACCCCGAGTTCGGCGCCCCGGCCGATCCCGACGGTCACGGCGGTCGGGGTGGCGAGCCCGAGCGCACAGGGGCAGGCGATGACCAGGACCGAGATCAGCACCGTGAGCGCAAACAGGAGCGGGGCGCCGAGAACCACATACCAGATGAGGAAGGCAGAGGTCGCTATCACGAGCACGACCGGGATGAAGTAGGAGACCGCGACATCGGCGATCCGCTCCACCGGGGGCTTAGAACCCTGGGCGTCCCGGACAAGTCTGATGATCTGCGAGAGCACCATGTCCTTCCCGATCCTCCCTGCTCTGACCCGGAGGACGCCGTTCACGTTCAGGGTGCCGCCGACGACCTCGTCATCCTCCCGCTTATCGGCCGGGATGGCTTCGCCGGTGATCATCGATTCATCGACCGAACTCTCGCCGCCCACGACCGTGCCATCCACCGGCACCTTCTCTCCCGGCCTGATCAGGAGAATGTCGCCGACCACCACGTCCTCGATCGGGACCTCGACCTCCCGCCCCTCCCGGAGCACCGTCGCGGTCTTCGGGCGGAGGCCGATGAGTTTCCTGATCGCCTCAGAAGTCCTCCCTTTTGCCCGGGCCTCCAGGTAGCGGCCCAGCGTCAGGAACGAAGCGAGCATCACCGCTGTGTCGTAGAAGTTGAACGCTGGGGTGAGGACGACCCCAAACGTCCCGAGAATGCTTGCGCCGTACGCGACACCGATACCCATCGCGTACATGACGTCCATGGTCAGCGTCCGATTGCGGAGCGCGGCGGCGGCCGCCCTGAAGATGGGGGCGCTGACATAGAGGAAGACCGGGGCGGTGATGACGAGCATGATGAGGTTGATCGAGACCGGGAGGGCGACCATCTCCGGCACCCGGAAGAGCATGATGAGGAAGAGCGGGATGCTCACTGCAAACCCAACGGTGAACCGCCGGAACTTGTCCTGGAGGTCCTCTTCCCGCATCCGGGCCTCCGCGTCTTCGGAGATCTCCTCCACGAGCCCCAGGTACTGGTAGCCGGCGTCCTCGATTGCAGCCCTGATATCTGATGCGGTGACGAGCGCAGGATTGTAGACGATCTGCGCAGTCTCGGCGGCAAGGTTGACCCTGGCTTCGTAGACCCCGTCGAGATCGGCGAGCGAGATCTCGATCACCTGGGCGCAGCTCGCACAGACCATCCCGCCTATCCTGACGGTGACCTCGCTCCGGACGACCTCAAAGCCGGCTTCGCTGACCGTTCGCTCGAGGTCAGCGATGCTGGCCTTCGCCGGGTCGTACTCGACGACCGCGGTCCCGGCTGCGAGGTTGACCCGGGCTTCGTAGACGTCGTCCCGGCCCCGGAGGGCGCGTTCTATATTGAGTGCGCAGGATGCGCAGTGCATCCCTGAGATCTTCAGTTCCGCCTTCCTCTTCTCCTCCGGCATGATACTACTCTCCTCGATGTTCGAGGTTAAAATACCTGCAGTTTCCCTCCCCGTCTTCGTTAAGAAACCTCTGGTGTGGTCGGGATCCTGGTTATAATGCTCCAGAATTTTTATGCATATTATTATATATCGCTGGCCATGTTATAGCGCCATATCCTGAGGTGATTGTAGTGCAGAGAAGGGATGTTCCAGTGGGGGAGATGCAGTATGACGTTGACCTTATGGCGTCGAAGCGGGACATTGACGGTCTGATTGAAGCGCTGCAGAGCAGCGATCCCGAAATCCGCCGGAGTGCTGCCCTGGGTCTTGGCAGGCTCGGTGAATGGAGGGCGACAGAACCGCTCATTGTTGCGCTTGCCGATCCCATTCTGGCTGTCCGGGAGGCCGCGGCGAACGCGCTTGTCATGGTCGGGACGCCGGCGGTCGAGCCGCTGATCGACCTGCTCGAGCGCCCGGAGGCATCAGCGGGGTACGAGCGGCCCCGGGAATTGTCCCGGGAGGGGCTGACACAGATTGACCTCCTCGCGGGCCCTGAGGGCATACCGCCTGAAAAGAGGCCTCTCCGACATAGGGGAGGTATTACGCAGCACGATGTACTCGCCGGCCCCGAAGGTATCAGGCGGGCCGGCGGGCGGCGGGCGCTTGAGGAGGAAGAGGAGGGGCTTACCCAACACGACCTCCTCGCTGGTCCGGAGGGGATTCCGCCCGAAAAGAGAACCCTCCAGCACAGGGTCCTGGCACAGCATGACCTCCTTGCCGGTCCGGAGGGTGTGAAGGAGCACGAGGCCCTCTTCCCCGAAGCCGGGAGGGCGGGTGTTGTGGAGGAGGGCCCACCACCTGAGATGAGGTGGGGGCTACGACGTACGTATGCGGCAGCCATCCTCGGCGAGATTGCTGATCCCCGGGCGGAGGGGCCCCTCACCCGGTCGCTCTCAGACGACGACCCGGTCGTCAGGAAGGCGGCCGGGGATGCGATCGTGAGGTTCCGTGAGAAGCGGGGTGAGGCAACGCCCGTGCCGCCGGCGTCCCGGTGATGCCGGGGCAAAATCCTGTTTTTTCGGGTATGCGTGTGCTACGATACTGCGCGAGGGGAGTATTCCCAGACCCGATTGGCTCTGACGAATCCTCGTGGAGACGGTAGATAGATGGTATAATAAGGGAGCCCCTCATAAGTTACACACCTTAGGCACCGGGGTGCAGCCATGACCCTGGACTCCTGTAGACCCATCGGCGGCGTGCCTGTGATATCTCCGATGCGGAGATTCTCGATTTCTTCAACGCACAAGAAAGCAGCCGCCGGGCGTAAGGCCAATTTCGGGTGCTACCGGTGATGGTGACTACAGGAGGCCGGGTCGGTCCGGGGTACCACCCCCCATGACACCGGTCCGCCGTTCTCCTACGAATTTCGTCGGGATGGCGGCGGCTTTGCCTATACAAAGCAGCGAACCCTGAGGAGGTCCCGGAGATCTCCGGTTCTCTCTCCCGGGTTTGAGTGATTATACAATGATACCAGAAACAGCAGAAAACCACGTCATCTTCTACTGTGGTCGATGTCAACACCGATGGACTGAAGAATTTACCAACAAACCGATCGGGTGCCCGATCTGTGGAAACTACAGCACAGTTGGACGCACCGAACCGAGACATAGGCGGAGAAGACGGTGATGGACGTTGTCCGGGGCCCGGACGGCGATACCGTCAGAAAACAACCTGGACACCTGAACCCCTACCACCTCTTTTGAAGATATCCCCCCGCAGCGTCCCCAACTCCGGAAGGGCCGGCAACCCCGGCAGCAGCGGGTTGCTCGTCCTGTCTCCCGCTCCATGCCGCCCAAAACCTCACAGATCCCGCACTCTCTCCTTCGCGTGAGGCAACCCGCGGTGCGTGGTATATGAGGTGCTTCAAAGTACTACCCCTGTCGACCACCTCACAAAAGTTATTATATCGACCCCCCGCTATACCCCGGGCCCGGAGGCGAATTGGTTGCAGAGAGAGGGTAATCCAGCGGAAGAGAGACGGTTCAACATCGATCTCCTGAGGGCGGAAGAGAATATCGACGGCCTGATCGCGGCACTGGGAAGCGAGGACGGCCTGATTCGCCAGCGGGCCGCACTGGCGCTTGGGGACTTTGGTGATGCAAAGGCAGTAGCCCCGCTCATCAGGGCGCTCGGCGACCCGCTGACCGCGGTGCGGGAGGCGGCGGCCGACTCACTTGCCATGCTTGGCCCCCCGGCGGTTGAGCCGCTGGTCGAACTCATCGAGCGCCCGGGGGCTTCGGAGAGGTATGAGGAGCCCGGGGCCGCGGAGAGCGCGAAGACCGTGACCGGACCTGGCGGTCAGGCCTGGGAGATCGCGACCAGGAGGGATCTCCGACGGGTCTACGCGGCCGCCATCCTCGGCGAGATCGGTGGCCCCTCGGCGGTGGAGCCCCTCGCCCGGGCACTCCGCGACGAGAACAGCGACGTCAGGTGCCAGGCATCAGGAGCGCTTGCAAAGTTCGGCCGCGGAGCGGTGGAGCCGCTTACAACGGCGCTTGCCGACCCTGACCCTGACGTCAGGATCGTCGCGGCCGGGGTCCTCGGGGATATCGGCGATGCTTCGGTGGCGGAGCCGCTCATCGGGGCGCTTCGCGACGAAAACGACGATGTCAGGGGAGCTGCGGCCGGCGCCCTCATCCGGGCCGGGAGTGCTGCGGTCGATCCGCTCATCGGTGCAACAAAGGACAGCGACCGGAATGTCAGGCTCTACGCGGCGGGCGCCCTCAAGTACATCGGCGACCCGCGGGCGATCGACGCGCTTCAGGACCTCACCCGGGATGAGGACGCTGATGTGCGGAGCGTGGCTGAGGATGCGATCGCAAAGATCAGGGTGGTCCGGGGCGGGATCGCACCGGAGCCGTCTCCGCCGACGTCGCGGTGAGGGGGAGATCCCATTTCCGGTCTCCTCCTCCCGAGGCGATTGGCCACCACGGTCCACTGTCCGTGGAATGGCTGTTTTTATGCAGCTGCCATCTGTTCGTGGCGCCCAAAAAAGTGTCTTTTTATCTCCGGCGCCGCACCCGCACCGACTCTGCATGGGCGTGGAGCCCCTCCGCATCGGCGATCGTCTCCACGACGTCGCCGATGGCGGAAAGCCCCTCCTGTGTGATCACCTGGACCGTTGAGCGCCGGCAGAAGTGGTTCACGTCAAGCCCCGAGTACAATCTGGCATATCCTGCGGTCGGGAGGACGTGGTTCGTCCCCGATGCATAGTCGCCGCAGGCCACCGCCGCGTAAGGGCCGACGAATATCGACCCGGCGCTCCTGAACCGGGTGAGGATGCCGAGCGGGTCTGCCACCTGCACCGAGAGGTGCTCGGGGGCGATGCCGTTGACCGTTGCCACCGCCTCATCGAGGTCGCCGGCCACGATGTAGCCGGAGTGGTCGAGCGCCTTCTCTATGATCTCCCGCCGGTCTGCACCCGCCACCATCCGCTTCACCTCATCACCGACAGCATCGGCGAGGGCCGCGTCTGTGGTAACCAGGACACATGCGGCGCTCGGGTCGTGCTCGGCCTGGGCGAGGATATCGGCTGCGATGAACCTCGGGTTCGCCGTGCTGTCTGCGAGGACTGCGATCTCGCTTGGGCCAGCCGGGAAGTCGATCTCGACCTCGTCCCGGAGGAGCATCTTCGCGGCGGTGACAAAGACGTTCCCCGGCCCGACGATCTTTTCCACCCTGGGGATCGTCTCGGTCCCTATCGCCATGGCCGCAATCGCCTGCGCGCCGCCAACACGGTAGATCTCGTCGACCCCGGCGATATCAAGCGCCACAAGCGTGATCGGGTTGATCGGCGGCGGTGTGCAGCAGCAGATCTCTCCGACACCGGCCACCACCGCAGGGATCGTGCACATCAGCGCCGTCGAGGGGTATGCCGCCCGCCCGCCGGGGACGTAGGCTCCGACCCGGGAAAGCGGCGTCGTCTTGACACCGAGGGTGATCCCGGGCTCCATCTCCTGGAGCCAGAGGTCGCGCCCGCGTTGCAACTCATGGAACCTGCTGATCCGCACCTCAGCCTGCACGAGGCTCTCGACCAATTCCGCATCCACCTGGTCGTAGGCTGCCTCCCGCTCCTCGTCAGAGACAGCGATCTCGGCCAGATCGATACCGTCGAACTTCTTTGTCAGGTCGATCAGGGCATCGTCACCCTCTGCCCGCACCCTCCCGATGATCTCAGAGACCGAACCCTTCACCCGATCAAGGTCCGACCGTCGCCCGGCGATCCAGGTCTCGATATCCAGCGCCTTCCACATGGGGAAAAAGGTCGGCGGGTTGAAGCGTTAAGGTTTCGGCACCCCGATCCCGGGGGGAGATTCTCCTCCCGGAGGGAGGTGGGTTTGTGGAAACAGCTTTATAAATTATATTTGTTAATTCCTATAATAATGTTTAAATATATTGCCCGATGATTGCCCGCCCGTATGACTCCGAGGTCATGGGTGCCCCTGGTGGGCATCATGGTAGTACTCCTGGCCGCATCTGTCGTCGCCGTCCCGGCACAGGAGGCCGCGAACCCGGACGTGCTCCGGATAGCAACGACAACAAGCCTCTACGATACCGGCCTGCTTGACGAACTTGAACTGATGTACGAGAACACGTCAGGTGTGGACGTGCAGATCACCGCACAGGGGACGGGCCAGTCGCTCGATACCGCACGACGCGGCGATGTCGACCTGGTGCTCGTCCACTCGCCGTCGCTTGAGCAGCAGTTCATCGATGAAGGCTACGGCATCAACGAGCGGTGCTTCGCCTACAACAACTTCCTCATCGTCGGGCCGGAGTCCGACCCGGCGGGGATAGCGAACATGAGCCCCGTGGAAGCGTTCAAGGCGATCTACATCGCCGGGACGAACAACACAGAGGGCGTGGCCTTTGTCTCCCGCGGCGATGACTCGGGCACGCACAACCGGGAGCAGCAGATCTGGAAGGCAGCCGGCTACAACTACACAGAGGACATCCAGGACTCCGGGCCCTGGTACCTCGAGACCGGGAGCGGCATGGGTGAGACCCTGACCGTTGCCAACCAGAAGGATGCCTACACGCTCTCCGACATCGGGACGTACCTCGCCTTCAAGGACCAGCTCGCCCTTGTAGAACTCGTGACTGAGGGCGACGATCTCCTGAACCGCTACAGCGCCATTTCAGTCAACCCGGAGCAGGTGCCGGGTGTCAACATCAATGAGGCCACCAACTTCACCAACTGGATCACCTCCAACGAAACCAAGGAGTTCATCGGGAACTTCGGCGTCGAAGAGTACGGCCAGCCGCTCTTTGTGCCGCTCTACGCACCAGAGTGCACACAGCCGCCGTTCAACTGCACCTGCGCAGAGCCGGTGAACGCAACGGCATGAACCCGGGAGCACAAAAACCCTGCCGCCTGCCCCACCGTTCTGGCAGGCGGGGGGCACACCCCATCCTCAGGCCGGCGGGACCGCTCTCTCCTCCCCTGTGGTTAAGGGGGGGCTGTTGACACCCTCGCCGAGATAAATATTTATGGCTGATTGCCATTTAGCGGGCTGCCATGAAGACGAACGCTACTATTCTATCGGCCGGTGCTGTCCTGCTCCTTCTCATCCTCACCGCCTTTGCGGGGTGCACGGGGACTGCGCCGGAAGGGAACGAGACGCCGGACGCCACGACGACCACACCCGCTGCCGGTGCGAACATCCTCCGGATCGCCACCACGACAAGCCTTGAGAATACCGGGTTGCTCGCAGAGCTCGAGCGGGTCTACGAGGGCGAGACCGGGGTTGATCTCCAGTTCATCGCCCAGGGGACGGGCCAGTCCCTCGATACCGCACGGCGCGGCGATGTGGACATGGTGCTCGTCCACGCCCCTGCGCTTGAAGAGCAGTTTGTAAATGACGGCTACGGGATCAACCCGCGCTGCATCGCCTACAACTACTTCATCATCGTCGGGCCGAAGTCCGACCCGGCGGGGATAGCGAACATGAGTCCCGTGGAAGCCTTCAAGACGATCTATGCCGCCGGGACGAACAAGACGCCGGGCGTGGTCTTCGTCTCCCGGGGCGACAACTCAGGCACCCATGCCCAGGAGAAGACGCTCTGGAAGGAGGCGGGCTACGACTACGAAAAAGATATCCTGGACTCCGGGGCCTGGTACGTCGAGGCCGGCAAGGGCATGGGAGACACCCTGATCCTCACGAACGAGAAGAACGCCTACACGCTCTCTGACGAGGGTACCTACCTCTCGTTTAAGGACCGGTTGGCGCTGGTGCCGGTCATCGAGCAGGGTACGGAACTCATGAACCGTTACAGTGCGATCGCGGTCAACCCTGAAAAGTACCCGGGTGTGAACGCGGAGGGGGCCGCGGGCTTCACCAACTGGCTCATCTCCGATGAAGGGAAGCAGCTGATCGGCGACTTCGGGAAGGCTGAGTTCGGGAAACCGCTCTTTGTGCCGCTCTACGCACCCGAGTGCACCGGACCACCGTTCAACTGCACCTGCGCAGAGCCGGTGGCTGCATAAACGCTCATCCTGAGGAACCGGGAGACGTGGACGAGGTGATCAGAAAGGTGGGTGAGTTCGCGTGGTGAACGGGAGCCCGATCATTGAGGGGTTCATCGAGGCCATCAACCTCATCATCACCCTCAATCCACAGGTGGTCGAGATCACCATCCGCTCGCTCTACGTCTCCCTCACCGCCACCTTCCTTGCCGCGCTGGTCGCCCTCCCCGCCGGGGCGCTGATCTACTTCTACGACTTCCGGGGGAAGCATGCGGTCGTCTCCACGCTGCAGACGCTCTATGCGCTCCCGACAGTCATCGTGGGCCTGATCATGTTCCTGCTCCTCTCAAACATCGGCCCATTCGGGTTCCTCCGCCTCCTCTACACTCCCGGCGGCATGATCGTCACCCAGACGGTTCTCATTATACCGCTCCTGATGGGGCTGACGGTCTCGGCGCTCTCAGGGATCGACCGGGATAAACGCTACACGATCACGGCGCTTGGCGCAAGCAGGCTTCAGACGGTCACCACCATCATCATGGAGGCCCGGTTTGCGGTCATGTCCGGCGTCCTCCTGGGGTTTGGGCGGGCGATCGCCGAGGTGGGGACGGTGATGATCGTCGGCGGCAACATCAGGGGTGCCACCCGGGTCCTCACCACCGCGATCGCGCTCAACACATCGATGGCAAACTACTCGATGTCGATCGCACTCGGGATCATCCTCCTTGCGGTGGCGCTCGGGGTGAATATTGCTCTTTCCCTGGTGCAACGGCGGTGATACCATGACGGTCATTGAGGCACAGGAGATCAGGAAGGTATACGGCAACTTACAGGTCCTGCACGACGTCGACCTCTCGGTCCGGGAGGGGGAGATCCTCGGGCTCATCGGCCCGAGCGGCTCCGGGAAGAGCACACTCTTACGGATCCTCGACCTGATCGAGCCGCCGAGCGGCGGCGAACTCTCGATCTTCGGTATCGATACGGTGGAGAAGCGCGGGCGCTGGCTCGACCTCCGCCGCCGGATGGGGATGCTCTTCCAGAGACCGATCGTCTTTAACGCATCGGTCTACGACAACGTCGCGATGGGGCTGCGCTACCGGGGGACCCCCCGCGATGAGATCGACCGGAGGGTGAAGGAGGCGCTTGAGGCCGTCGGGCTCTCCCGCTACATCAGAAGCAGGGCAACCGACCTCTCGGGCGGCGAGCAGCAGCGGGTGGCGTTATCGAGGGTGCTCGTGACGGACCCTGAGATCCTCTTCCTGGACGAGCCGACGGCGAACCTGGATCCGGGCTCGACCGCTACCATCGAGGCGATCGTGACCCGTCTGAACCGTGAGAAGGGGATAACCGTCCTGATAAGCACCCACGATCTGGCGCAGGGGCAGAGGCTCGCGCACCGTGTCGCGGTGATGATCGAGGGGACGGTCGCCCAGGCGGGCTCGCCCCACGAGATCTTCCATGAACCAAAAGACCAGAAGATTGCCAGGTTCGTGGGGGTCCAGAACATCATCCCCGGCCGGGTCGTCTCCCGGGAGGGGGGCCTCACCACGGTGGAGATGAAGGAGAGACGCATCGTCTCAAAGACTCCGCCGCCAGCAGAGGGGGTGGCGGTGGTTATCAGGGGCGAGGATATCTCCCTGCACCGGAGGGAACCTGGCTACGAGGAGGCGGAGAACCTCTTCCCCGCCAGAATTACCAGCGTCGAGCCCATGGCGCCGTTCGTGAACGTGAGCGTGGACTGCGGGTGCGAGCTCGTCGCGCTGGTGACCGCAAGGAGGGCAGAGGCTCTCGGGCTTCGCGCCGGCATGGAGATCTGGGTCTCCCTCCCGGCGAGGGTGGTCCACCTGGTCCCCCGGTGAGGAGTCCGGATGAACTGTACCACTACCCGAGGGGCTTGTTTCCGAAAGTCTCGGTTTTATGCTGTCTTTTGACCCTCACAGGCACCCGTGGTAAATCAATGGGCATTAACTTGTACCAGAATAGATATATTTAACGCTCGTCCCTTCTCAGGAACTATTTCATGAAATCGTATAATCTCTGTGCACTAATCGTTCTCCTCGTCGCTGCCGTGGTCCTGATCTGCGGTTGACCGGGCCCTTTGAAAAAGTGAAGGCGGCGTTTGAAGCGGAACACCCCGGTGTCACCGTGGTCCTTGAACGCGGCGGCAGCGTCGACATTATCAAGAGAGTTACCGGGAACGGCGATTCTGCCGATCTGCTCGCATCAGCCGACTACGCCCTCATCCCGGAGATGATGGTGCCGGAGCACGCCGACTGGTATCTTACGTTCGCAAAGAACCGGATGGTGCTCACCTACACGAACGAGAGCAGGTATGCGGATGAGATCACCGCCGTGAATTGGCATGATGTTCTCGCTCGTGACGGTGTCAGGTGGGGCTTCTCTGACCCGAACTCCGACCCCTGCGGCTACCGCACCCCGATGGTGATCCAGCTCGCCGAGGGCTACTACGGAAACGGTCAGATCTTTGAGGACCTCGTCGAGGCCCACAGCAACATCACCGTAACAGAGGAGAACGGCACCTCCACGGTTCATGCCACCGATTCGGGCTCCGACGACACCACGCTCTTCATCAGGCCGAAGGCAGACGACCTCGTCAGGATGGTCAAGTCGGGCGATCTTGATTACGCCTGGGAGTACCGGAGCGTTGCGGTCCAGAACGACCTACTCTTCATCGAACTCCCCGAAGAGATCGACCTCTCGTCGGTAGAATTCGCTGAGAACTACGCGACCGTCCAGACCGAGGCGAAGAAGGGCGACGGTACCACGCTCTATGCGGGCTCGCCAATCGTCTACGGTGCGACCGTCCCGAAGAACGCGGAGCACCCCGACCTTGGCCTTGCGTTCGTGGAGATGCTGGTCGGCGCCACTGGACAGGAGATCCTCACTGCTGACGGCCAGCCCCCGATCGTGCCTGCGGGCGGCTACGGTAACGTCCCTGCCGGGCTCGAGCCGCTTGTTGCGGTGAAGGCCTGAAAACCCCTTTTTTGCAGGGCATGAGAGCGGCAGCCTCTCAAATATCCGCTGTCCGAGCATTGAATGCCTCACCCGTGCTTCGCCTTTATCGAGAGGATGAGGCCGATGAGGACAGCGGTGACGCTGTTCGCTGCGATGATGGCGAGATCCTCTTTTACCACACCGTAGGCGAGCCAGAGCAGGATGCCAGCGAGGAAGATGATGAGCATCGCAAGAGAGAGGTCGGCGGTCGACCGCGTGCGCCACGCTCTCACGACCTGCGGTGCAAACGAGAGCGTTGTAAGCGAGCCGGCGATGAGGCCGAGTGCGGTGACGGAGTCCATGGGATATCCTGTTCTTCATCTCTCCCGCCGGGCCTATGAACCTTGGGGCCGGCACCTCAGGACTGTGAGTCTGTCCCGCTCCCCTGCCTTCTTCCTTCCCGCCACTGCAGGGCGTAGGCGAGGACCATCCCGATGATGAACGCGATGGTGAGGCCGATCACCAGCGTGAGGACGGCGATGGCTCCCGTGACCAGGTACGACTCGGTCTTTGCGCTGTGTTTCCCGAGTTCGATCGCCACGAAGACCAGGAGCGCGCCGAAGACCCCGAACGGTATGAGGGTCAGCACCTCCGGCGGGGCGAAGGCGATGGCGAAGATGAGGATGAAGAGACCGGCGATGATATTCGCCCCGCCGGTCCTTGCACCGAACCGGTACATGGCGGCGAGTCCCCCGGCGCCGTGGCACATGGGAAACCCTCCAAGCGGCGTGGAGATGAGGTTCATGGCGCCGATGGTCCGGGAGAGCCGATCAGGGTC
>NZ_DAQR01000113.1:9816-11899 GCF_002502935.1 Methanoculleus sp. UBA413 | reverse complement strand
TCCCAGGTGCCTGTTATGAAGTCTGCCGGTGCGGGGATGACGAGACCCGGGATGGGTATCAGGCGGAACGGCGGCATCCCCTGCGTGGCGATGCCCGCGGCAAGCCCGATTCCGAGGACCATCAGGGCGGAGATGTCCGGCACCCGGGTGCGCTGCGACGCGATGAAGAAGGCAACGATGATCCCGATCGCAAGTGCCGCAAAGAGGACATCGGAGACGATATAGCCAAGCGACGTCTTCAGGAGGAGGAGCGCAAGCCCGGCCTGCACGCCCCGGACGACGCTCTTTGGGATCCGCTCCCCGATCCAGGTCATGCCGCCGACGAGCCCGAGCAGGAGGAAGAGCACGCCGACGATGATCCCGGACGCCACGATCTCGCCGCCGGAGAGTCCTTCGGCGATGACGATAGCGCCGATGGCCTTCATCGGCTCGATGGGGATCGGGAG
Source organism: Methanoculleus sp. UBA413 (assembly GCF_002502935.1). Taxonomy (NCBI): domain Archaea; kingdom Methanobacteriati; phylum Methanobacteriota; class Methanomicrobia; order Methanomicrobiales; family Methanomicrobiaceae; genus Methanoculleus; species Methanoculleus sp. UBA413. The sequence goes on along the minus strand of NZ_DAQR01000113.1, from coordinate 11,453 downwards.
GCGGTAGTAGAACCCGGCGATGATGTACCAGGCGGCGAGGAAGAGGAAGAAGTGGCTGACGTTCACGTCAGGGCAGACGATGGCAACCCCGAGCATGATGGGAAAGATGGTCCCGAAGTCGCCGACGGCTCCGGCGATCTCCTCCAGGGTGACCCTGATGCCTCCTTCTCCGGTCCCGGTGTTCTCCGCCATGACTCCTCTCTGTCTTATGTTCCCGCTTCTTTTTGGAGGTTCTGGATGGGGCATGTTGGGGTTTCCGGTGCGGGCTCACCCACCCATTCCTTCTTCTCAAGGAGATCCTCTACCCTCAGCCGTTCGATGACGGTATCCAGGTACTCAGAGACGATCGCATCTTTCCTCGGGATCTGCCTGATCCAGACCCGCACCGTCAGCCTGACCCATTCCTCCTTGATCGACGAGATCTGCACCTTCGGCTCGAACAACGCAAGGCCGGGGCGGGGAAGGTCGGACGAGAGGCGCCCGATGTAAGGGAGGTCAAAGAGGTTCTGGACAGCGGACCGCTCGGCCGGTTCGACATGGGGGAGGATCAGGGGATGGTCATGTGCGGCGCGAAGCGCTATCTCCTGCACCCGTTCGAGGTCTGCCGTGACCGGGACGGCGAGCGGGATCTGGACCTCAAGCAGCCCGGCCCGGGAGTAGTTGATGACTTTTGATGTTATGATGCTCGAGTTCGGCGTGAGGACAAGGCCGCCGTCGAGCCCCTGGAGGATCGTGGTCGTGAAGGAGATGTCCTGCACCTTGGAGAGCCCCGTCTCCGGCCTCCCGCTGACGATCACCCATTCCTCGAGCTGGACCGGGCGGTTGATCGTGATCAGGACGCCTGCGATGACGTTCTGGATGATCTGGCGCGACGAGAACGCTATGACGACACCGAGGATACCGAGCGATGCAACAAACGCTGTCAGGTCAAAGGCGAGGAGGTACCGGGCGCTCGCGTAGATCCCGCCGAGGGTGATACCGTACTGCAGGATGGTCGCGGTCCACTTGGCGGTTCCATGGGAGACGTGCCCGTCGAGCACCCGCCTGAGGAGCAGGTAGGCGAGGTTGCCGAGGAAGAGGAACCCGATAAAGGCGAAGAGGAACGCGAGAACTGCATCGAAGGATACTCCGGTGACGGGGACCGCAACGCTCTCCTGCATGTAGAAAGAAATGAGCGAGGAGAGGATTAATCTCTTATGTCATGACGCCTCGGCCTTGACCGGGATCTCATCGGCCTGCAGGCGGGTGAGGACCTCCTTCAGGTACCGGGAGACAATCTCATCTTTTCGCGGGATTTTGCTGATCCAGGCCCGCACCGTCAGTTTTATCCAGCCGTCGCTGACCGATGAGATGAGGACGGCGGGCTCGAAGTGCGCAAGGTCGGGGCGGTCGGATCGGAGGCGCCTGATGTAGGGGAGGTCAAAGAGACCCTGCGCCCCGGTCCTTCCGACCGGGCTGAGGTTAGGGAGGATCCGGGGGTCGTCGAGCGCCACCGCGAGTGCGATCTCGCGGACTAGCGCAAGATCGGTCTCGGCCGGGACCGAGAGCGAGACCTGGATCTCCAGAAGCCCGCCCCTTGAGTAGTTGACGACCTTTGATGATATGATGCTCGAGTTCGGCATGAGGACAAGGCCGCC
>NZ_DAQR01000113.1:0-9549 GCF_002502935.1 Methanoculleus sp. UBA413 | reverse complement strand
CCTGTTGTCGGCCTCTCCCCGACGACGATCCACTCATCGAGGTGGACCGGGCGGTTGATCGTGATCAGGATGCCGGCAAGGACATTCTGGATGATCTGGCTCGATGAGACGGCTACGACGATACCGAGGATACCGAGCGATGCGGCAACGGCCTTCAGGTCGAAGGCGAGGAGGTACCGGGCGCTCCCGTAGACCCCGGCGATGATGACGGCGTACTGCAGGATGGCCGCCGCCCACTTGGCGGTCCCATGCGAGACATGCCCGTCCAGCACCCGCCTGAGGATCATGTAGGTGAGGTTGCCAAGGAAGAGGAACGCGAGAAGGGCAAAGAGGAACGCGAGGTACGCGTCAAGGGACACCCCGCCGATGAGAACTGGATCGCTCGCCTGCATGCAGGAGAGAGGTGGGCGAGTGAGAGAGTTAACCCCTTCTCTACGGGTTGCCGTGCGCGACGCCCACTCCCTGTCCTGCTCCCTCGGGGCGGGGGGTCATGGCGATTGCCTGGGGAGGAGCGGTTGATGGGGAGGCGGTCCCCAAACTCCTCCAGGTCCCGCCCACAAGGCGCGACCGAAAGCGATCGAGATGGGCAGTGATTTTTCGAATCAGGGCTGGCCGAACGTCTGGATCTCATGCCCTGGAGGTGCGATCAGCAGCTATTCACCAGACCCACTCCCGCCTGCGTGTGCCTGCAGTGCCTGGAAAACCCCTGCACCCAGGACCTCTTCTGTACGCTCCCTGTAGCGCTCTGCCATGATCATGAGGAGTCGCTCTGTCCCTGTCGCCGTGGTCGATATGCCGACCCGTTCAGCCCGATGGATCAATCCGTCGCGTTCCATCGCCCCGAACCTGGGGAGAATATAGTAATGAGGGATGCTGAGAAATTCAGCAAGTTTTCGGGTTGTGGGAAAACGTATGGCGATGCCGGCTGGAGAAAAACTGAGGGTTACGCTCCGATCCACTTCCAGGAGGATCTGGATCGCCGCCTCGAAGATATCGTCATGTTCATCTGTGGACATCCGATCATAGGGGTATTGGGTGTCAGGTGGAAAAAGGGGGTCGTTTTGATTACGCCTCCTCTTTCATCTTCTCGCCCCGCACTTCTTCGGGCATCTCCTCGAGGTAGACGATCTCAGCCCCGACATCCTTTGCAATCTGTTCGAGTTCGACCTTCCTGAAGTGGGTTCCTTCCATCTTCACATGCTTCTCATCGCCCTTTTCTTCGGTGACGGCGACGACACGGAAACGCGGCTGTTTCACGCCGGTTCCAACTTTCTGGCGTTCTCGTGCATAGATCTTCATCTGTTCATCACCTCCCTACCAGTTGGTATATCTGTTGATATAGCACGAAGTTACTTAATACTTTTGCTGCTCATACAGTAATAGGAATAGTTGCCATGACAGAGCGGATCAAGTTAGAATCAAAGTTACAGGGCGAAAGCCTGGTCCGGCGGGGCCTGATGCGGGAAACTGCCGGCGTCCAGCAGATCAGGGTCATGCCCGACCTGAACGTGGTCAAACTCGGCGGTCACGGTGTCATCGATTACGGGCGGAAGGTAATTTTTCCGCTGGTCGAAGAGATCGGCGAGCTCTCCCGGGACCACAAGATTCTGGTCGCCACCGGCGGTGGCGTCCGGGTGCGGCACATCCTTGATGTCGGGATCGACCTTGGCATGCCAACCGGGGTGCTTGCTGAACTGGCAGGCAAGATCAGCGAGCAGAACGCGATCATGATGTCCCTCCTCTTCTCGAAGTATAACGGTGTTCGGATCCACACCACCGACCTCTTAAACCTCCCGTCCCTCATATCGCTTGGGATGCTCCCGGTCGTGCAGGGCACCCCGCCCTACGGGCTCTACGAGCACCCGCCGAAACTCGGCAGCATCCCGCCGCACCGGACTGATACCGGGGCCTTCCTGATGGCCGAGGTCGTGGGCGCGAAGAACTGCATCCTCGGGAAGAACGTGGACGGTCTCTACACTGAAGACCCGTTTGCGAACCCCGACGCCGAGTTCATCGCAGATATCACAGCTGACGAACTCCTGGAGATGAACATGGAGGATATGGTGCTTGAACCGATGGCGGTCGAGCTACTCCGGGACGCCGTTCACGTCAAAGAGATCAAGGTCGTGAACGCGCATGTGCCCGGGAACATCACCAGGGCCATGAACGGTGAGCGTGTCGGCACCCTGATCCGGGCCTGAAAGCCCGGAGTCAACCCATTTCGATTAATCCCGGAGAAGTCTTCTTAAATCTTGTGTGCGGATCTGTAGAGGGGCGAACGATTACATGACCCTCTACCTTGGCATCGACGATACTGATACCCGCGAGTCCCGGGGGACCGGACGGCTCGCCCGCATGATTGCAGCAGAACTCGCCCGGTCATACGTGGTGACGGGGGTGACCCGGCACCAGCTCTTCATCCACCCGTCCATCCCGTATACCTCGCAGAACAGTTGCGCGGTCATCCACATCCAGGATGCGGATAACGGGACAGGTGCCGACGTCTTCTCGGCCGCAAAGGAACTGATGCTCTCCGACTTCATCGAGGGGAGCGATCCCGGCATCTGCGTCGCCGCCGCCCGGGAGATCGGGAGTGACCTCCGCGGTTTCGGGTTCTTGGCGAAGAAGAGTGTCGTGACACAGGACCGGGCGCGGGCGCTTGCGAGGGCGGCGGGGGTCCGCCTCGAGGGGCTTGGCGGCACCGAAGATGGCGTGATCGGCGCGCTCGCCGGCATCGGCCTTGCCGCGTCTGGAAACGACGGCCGGTTCGTCGTTAAGGGGGCGACCCGGAGTCTTCGCGGCACCCAGACAGTCGCCGCAATCCTCGCCTCTGGCGTCGACCAGGTCATGACGCGCGATGGCACGGCGATCGACGAGGGTCTCGTGGCGCTCAAGAAGTTCCCAAAGCCCGCCTTCATCGTGGGGAAGGCGGTCCTCTTTGTCGAGCCCGACGGCGATATATACCGCGATATCGTGGTCGGGTGAGGGTGGGAGGTTCCTCCCGGGGAGGGGCCTTCCGCCCCCATCTCCCAGTAAATCCATTTAAGTTCAGCATTTTTTAACTACTTTTGTTTAACTGTTTAACTCTCGATATAAAACTATCACATTTAATTATCTGAAGTCCGATACTTGAATTGAACGTTATGAGAAGACGAACCCTTTTTGCCGTTGCGACCGTCATGGTCGCTCTCCTGCTCATCTGCGGGTGTACCGGGACGACACAGCCCGATACTCCTGTCGATACTGAGAAGCAGCAGTTGCGTATCGCCACGACGACCAGTCTTTATGACACCAAACTTCTTGACCGCCTCAGCGCGATATTTGAAGAGGAGCACAACGCCGAGGTGCTGATCGTCTCTGCCGGAACCGGCAAGGCAATCGAGTACGGGCAGCGGGGCGACGTCGACGTCCTGATGGTGCATGACCGTGCGCGTGAAGATGTCTTCCTCGCTGACGGCTACGGGACCAACCGGCGTGTCTTTGCCTACAACTACTTCATCATCGTAGGACCTGAGTCCGACCCGGCAGCTATCAAGGGCTTGCAGCCCGAAGAGGCGTTCACTGCCATCCGTGAGAAGGGAATGGCCGGTGATGCGGACGTAATCTTTGTCTCACGCGGCGACGCCTCGGGCACACACTCCAAGGAGAAGGCAATCTGGAAGAGCGCCGGATTCAACTACTCCACAGACGTACAGGGCTCCGGCGACTGGTACCAGGAGGCCGGGACAGGTATGGGTGCGACCCTCTCGATGACCAACGAGAAGCAGGCCTACACCCTCTCCGACATCGGCACCTATCTCGCTTACAAGGGCGACCTTGACCTTGTGACGCTCGTGGACGAGGGCGACATCCTGCTCAACGTCTACTGTGCCATGCAGATCAACCCTGAGAAGTACCCCGACATCAACAGCACCATCGCCAAGGACTGGATCAACTTCATGATCTCTGACGATGTGCAGAAGGAGATCGCCTCCTTTGGTGTCGACCAGTACGGCCAGCCGCTCTTCTACGCCGCCCAGGACGACTGGGAGAAGATCGGCGTAACCCTGGCTGAAGTGACGGACCCGGTTCTGTGAGCCGGTCTCTTCACTCCAATCCCTACCCATTTTTCCCCCTGGCAAACCACAATTAGGAGCAGAGCATGTACGAGATCATCGAGGGATTTCTGGAGGCGGTCGAGCTCATCATCACGCTTGACCCCGACGTGATGGCAATCTCTGCAAGGAGCGTCATCATCTCATTTGCCGCAACCATCTTCGCCACCATGATCGCCGTCCCGCTCGGCGCCGCGATCAACTTCGGCACGTTCCGCGGGAAAAAGAGCCTCATCAATCTGATCCAGACCCTCTACGCTCTGCCGACGGTCATCGTCGGGCTCCTCATCTTCCTGCTGATATCCCGCGTCGGGCCGTTTGGGTTTATGCGGCTGCTCTTCACCCCGACCGCGATGATCATCGCACAGACGGTGCTTGTCCTGCCGATCATGACCGGGCTCACGATATCTGCGCTCTCGGGGGTCGATCCGGTCATCAGGGATACCCTCCACTCGCTTGGGGCGACACGTCTCCAGTTTCTCGTAAACATCATGAAGGAAGCGCGGTTTGCGATCCTTGCGACCGTGGCGGTCGGGTTTGGGCGGGCGATATCAGAGGTCGGAGCGGCGATCCTGGTCGGCGGCAACATCATGGCGTCGTCCTTCATGAGTTCGACCCGTGTGCTGACAACGGCGATATCCCTTGAGACATCGATGGGAAACATCCCCAAGTCCATCGCGCTCGGTATCATCCTTCTCGTGATCGCTCTCGGCGTCAATCTCATCATAACCACGATACAGCACCGGTGAACCCATGATTGAACTTATCGACGTCTCAAAGAGGTTTGGTGATACGGTGGTGCTCGCCGGCGTCACCGCGCGGGTTGAGCGTGGAGAGATCTTTGCGGTCATCGGGCCGAGCGGGTCCGGGAAGTCGACCCTGCTGCGTCTCATCAACCTTCTCGACAGACCGGAGGGAGGAAAGATCCGGGTCAACGGTGTCGACATCCACGCCGAGAAGGAGCAGCGTCTCCGGATCCGCCGGATGATGGGGATGGTCTTCCAGAAACCCGCCGCTTTCAACTCAACCGTCTACGAAAACATTGCAGTCGGTCTCAGGTTCCGGGGGACGGGTGAGGGTGTGATCCGCGAGAAGGTCAGGGACGCCCTCGATGTGGTCGGGCTTGCCGGCTACGAGGAGCGGAGAGCGCGGACGCTCTCGGGCGGGGAGATGCAGCGGGTGGCTCTTGCGCGGGCGATGGTGATCGAGCCGGAGGTCCTGCTGATGGACGAGCCGACCGCGAACCTCGACCCGGTCTCGGTCGGGATGATCGAGGAACTGGTGCTCCGCATCAACCGCGACCTCGGCACGACGATCGTGATCTCGACCCATGATATGTACCAGGGGCAGCGGCTCGCCCACCGGATCGGGGTGCTGATGGATGGTGCGTTTGCGCAGGTAGGGACGCCCCGGGAGGTCTTCACCGTGCCTGCGAGCCGGGAGGTTGCGCGGTTCGTCGGTATCGAGAATATCATCGAAGGGGTCGTTGTGGCCGCCGGGAACGGCAAATCCGCCATCGATGTCGGCGGCATCCCCATCCGGGCGGTATCGCCGCTTCCCCCGGGGGAGGATGTCTGCCTCTGCATCAGGTCCGAGGACCTGCGGATCGTGCAACCGGACGGGGGAGGTGTCCCCGGTGGGAACAGCCTCCCCGGCACCGTGACGTCTATTGCGCCGCGCGGCCCGTTCAGCAGGGTGACGGTCGACTGCGGGTTTGTGCTCTCTTCCATCCTCTCGTGGAAGGCGGTGGACAGTCTGGGTATCAGGGAAGGCAGCCGGGTAGTTGTTTCGTTTGCGCCTGAGGCGGTCCACGTCGTCGGGGCGGCGCAGGGCTGAGCGCGGTTTACTCTACTACCGGTGCTGCTGCATCTACGTCAGGGGTATCACCAATACCCGCCCATCTACCGGGACTGCCGTCGCCTCCCCAACTTACTTCTCTGCCCCAAGGTGCTCCCGCACCCCGGCAAGGTAGCGGTCGAGCCGCCGCCTGAACTCCCGGCGGTCAAGCGCCCTGGTTTCGTGGCCGGAGAGTTGCATGATCCGGTCGGCCTGTGCGATGAGGATATCAAGCGACGAGGCGGCGAAGAGGATCGTCGTCTCCCCGAAGACCTCGCGCCGAGTGGCAAGCAGGGTGGCAAGCGGCGTCACCCCGTCGCCCTGGAGGCAGCCCGGCACCAGCAGGTTGGTCGCGGCACGGTCTTCGTCGAGGATGAGGAGCGGCGCGGCGGTCCGAAGCGCGGTCTGGATCTCGTGCGCCATCACAAGCGACCCGCTCCCCTGGCCGAAGGCCGCCCTGGGCTCTCCCCCGACGCCGGGCGGGAGGCGGGAGAAGAAGAGGCTGACGTCAGCCCCGGAGAGACCCCGTTCGCCCGCATCAGCCCGGGCAACCCCGTTGACGCTGACCAGGAGTTCCCGCCCGTCCCCGGCGGCGTGGTCGTCCTGCCCGGCGATGACCGCGTGGAGGAGGGTGCTCTTTCCTTCGGCGTTTGAGCCCGCGACAGCGAAGACCTCCCCCCGCCTGATCCCAAGCCCGGTCACGACCCTGCCGCTCCCGGCGAGTTCGACCTCGACCGGGTCGAGTTCCTGCGGGCACCGGAAGGGCACGTGCACACCCTCCTTCGGCCCGGCGATACGGTGGTGACACCGGAGCCGGGTGAACCGGCGGGCCGGTCGCGTGCCGTCGGCGACGAACGCGACAAGCCCCATACCGGGGAGGGCACGTCTGAGCGCCTTCTGGTCGATGGAGAGGTCCCGCGCCGCGACGAGATCCCGGTCAGGCACACGGCGCACGACACGGTCCAGCGCATCGAGGAGTGCCAGGAAGCGCTCTTCGAGTTCAAGGATACGTGCCGGTGTGGGCGCGCCGGGGTATGGGAGCGCGCCCCTGACAACGAGGTGGACGCCGTCGCCGTCGATCCGGTTCCCGTGGTCGGGCCGCCAGAGGTCGGTGCCGATGGCGCTTCGTGATGCGATCAGCGTGACCGGCTCGATGTTTGGCAGGCAGTGGCCGGGGTGCTCGGTCCCGGTCCCGGCTATCGGGCCGAGATCACGTTCGCCGTGGACCGCCGCCTTGATCGCCTCGATGATGACACCGACCGTCCCGTCGCCGCCGGGACCGGGCCCTGGCACCGGTGCCGTGAGCAGGACCGGGATGCTGAACCGAAGCGCCGTTCCGTCGAGCGATCTGACGAGGTAGATGTTGACGAGATTCCTGATCACCGGGTAGTCGATGCGTGCCCGACCATCCCCGGGGCCCGGGAGGATCCGGTGAATCTCGTCCTGCCAGGAGTCGCCTCTTCTGCTCATGGCTTCTCGTACCAGGTACTGGTGTCCCGGGCCACAAGGCTCTTTCCTGTGGCTCTCTTCCCTGGTCTTATATATCCACAACGCCCATCATTTCTAGCATGGAACTGACAGTCCTCGCCAGCGGGAGCAAAGGAAACTGCACCTGCCTCCGGGGGGAGCGGGGTGCGCTGCTCATCGACGTGGGGCTCTCCGCCCGAGAGACTCTTCGCCGCCTCGCAAACGCCGGTGAGGACGCATCGACGATCGAAGCGATCCTGGTCACCCATGAGCACATCGACCACATAAAAGGGGTTGACGTGCTGGCGCGGAGGCTCAAGGTGCCCATCTACGCGACCGCCGGCACGCTTGAAGTGTTCTACGAGAAATACGGCCCGACATCAGCCGAGGTCCGGCGGTGCAGGTGTGGTGAATCGTTCTCTGTGGGCGACTTCCAGGTCGAGCCCTTCGCGGCCTCCCATGACGCCCGGGAACCCTGCGGGTTCTCTGTCACTGAGGGCGATCTCCGCGTCGGGTGCTGCACCGATACCGGCACCGTCACGGCAACCATGTTCGACCGGCTTGCATCCTGCGACGCTGTCCTCCTGGAGAGCAACCACTGTCCCCAGATGCTCGAGAACGGCCCGTACCCGGCATTTTTAAAGAGCCGGATACGCTCAAGCCGCGGGCACCTCTCAAACCCTGATGCCGCCCGCTGCCTCCAGAGGCTCGCCGACCACATCCACGTGGCGATGCTTGCCCACCTAAGCGAGATTAACAACACGCAGGAGAGAGCGCTCCTCTCCGCACTCGAGGGGCTCGGGTTCTACTCAGACCAGGTTGCGGTCACCGTGGCAGAACAGAACCCGGGCCCGGAGCACCCCGAGTCCTGTGGCTTCCGGCTCTGACCGCCGAATGTATCGGGCGTCATTTTTGCGGCCCATGAGGCGAGTATGGTCTCACGCGAAGCCGCGAAGGAGAGCGTAGCAATTCCACAGATTTTTCGGCAACGCGCTCTGCTACGTGAGCAACGTTGTACATGAAATTTTAGATGCCCCGGCCCACTCAGCCTTACACCCTCTGAAACGTGCAGACCATGCCGATCACGGCGCCGTCGGCATCGATGATCGGGTCTCCGGAGAAGCAAATCGAAACCTCCGTCCCGTCGCTTCTCATGAGCACCATCCCTTCGGCACGCTGTACGGCCCTGCCCTGCTCCAGCAGTTCCCGGGAGAGGATCTCCCGGGCGCCGCCGTCCGTCCCGGTGATCGAGAGGAGGGGCCATACCGGTCTCCCGGTCAGATCGCCTCCAGCGTAGCCGGTCAGGCGCTCGGCTGCCCTGTTGACGATGACGACCGTCCCGGCGGCATCGGTGGTGATCCTTCCCTCCTCGGGCTCAGCCGTTCCCAGGCTGCCCTGCCCGGCCGAGAGGTCCAGCCACTCCTCAGCGGCCCTTCGCTCGGTCATCTCGATGTAGTAGAGGAGACGCTGGAGCTGCTGGTTTGCACGCTCAAGTTCGGCGGTCCGCCCGGCGACGAGGTCTTCCAGGTGCTCGCGGTGGCGGTGCAGTTCCTGCTCAGCCCGCTTCCGCTCCGTGATGTCCCTGATGACTGCCATCACGTGCATCTCATACAGCGGCACAATGCGGGCTTCGTAGTGGCGCACCTCCCCGTCTACCTGGTGACTGAACTCCAGCGGTGCGGAAGGCACACCGGTCCTGACTGCCTGTTGCAGTGCATTCCCGACCGTCTCCCCGAGATCGGCGGGGAGCAGGTCCTGCACCCGCCGCCCGAGCAGTGCCCGGGGCACAAGAGGCACCTCAACCAGCCTGCCAGCCCTGGACTCGATGATCGTGCCGTCGGCGTTCAACCGGAGGAAGAGATCAGGGAAGGCCTCGATCACTGCGGTCAGCTCCGATGTGGCCTGCCTGAGGTGTTCCTCGGTCGCGACCTGCTCGGTGACGTCCCGGACGACATACAGGCTGCAGCCCCCCTCGACGGGTGTCTGCCGGATCTCGATATCCCGGACCTTCCCGTCCCGGCAGACAACGCCGGCGACCACGACGCTCCGGTCGCCCTGGAGCAATTCCTGCCACAGCTCCTGCACTCCCCGGCGGTATGCAGGGTTTGGGTGGGCACGCTCAAACCAGACTGCAACAGTGGGGAGGTCGTCC
>NZ_DAQR01000097.1:28507-28881 GCF_002502935.1 Methanoculleus sp. UBA413 | reverse complement strand
ATAAGGAGACACACATACCACCCCCCCCCCCCCCCCCCGCCCCTCGGGGGCGCTGAGGGGCGGGGGCAGTCATGGGATATCCGGGGATGAGCCGTGTACCGGGGTGCCCCATGAGTGCGACTATTGAGAGCCAACAGGTAGGGTTTCAACAAAGCCAAATAAACTCAATAAAAGAGAAGGTGACGGAGATCTTACCCGCCGTTCAAAAAACGGGGTGAGGAGTGAGACCTTCACCGGATCTCGACGCCCTTCAGCCTGACGCCGGGCTCTTCCGTCACTTCGCCGACCACCCGGGCGCCAGGGATGATCGACCGGATGGCAGCCACGCTCTCCTCCGGAACGACGAAGGCGTAGCCCATGCCCATGTTGAAGGT
>NZ_DAQR01000097.1:27368-28339 GCF_002502935.1 Methanoculleus sp. UBA413 | reverse complement strand
TGAAGGTGCGGTACATCTCGACGTCGCCGATGCTTCCCTTCTCCTGCAGCCAGCGGAAGATGGCGGGGACCTCCAGGGGGGCGGTGATCGAGAACCCGTAGTCGGAGAGCCTCCGGAAGTTTAAGAGGCCGCCGCCGGTGATGTGGCACATCCCATGCACGGTGCAGGCCTCCGTCACCCGGAGCACCTCGTGGTAGATCCGGGTGGGTGTGAGGAGTTCTTCGCCGAGGGTCTTTCCGTTTGAGAGACGCGTATCATACGAGGCATACTCCTCGACGATCCTCCGGGCAAGCGTGAGGCCGTTGCTGTGGATGCCGCTTGAGGGGACGCCGACGATCAGGTCGCCGGGGACGATCCCCTCCCCGGTGACGATCTTCTCCTTCTTCTGGACACCAAGGCAGGTCCCCGCAAGGTCGAGGCCGTTTACGAGCCCCCGGAGCGTCGCGGTCTCGCCGCCGACGATGTTCATATTCGCAAGCCTGGCCCCTTCGTTCAATCCCCGGCCGATCTGCTCCATCTTCTCGATCGAGAGGGCATCCGTCGCGATGTAATCGACGAACGCGACAGGTTCGAGGTTCATCACATAGAGGTCGTTGACGTTCATCGCGATGCAGTCGATCCCGACGGTCCGCCAGTTGCGGAGCGCGTCTGCGACGAGCATCTTGGTCCCGACGCCGTCGACCGCAAGCGCGAGGGCATACGGCCCGCAGTCGATGAGCCCGGCGAAGTGCCCGACCGCCCCCATCATCGGGAACGAGCCGGTTCTCTGGTAGGTAAGGTTGTCAATCAGTGCCCGCACCGCCCGGGCCTCGAGGTCGATGTCGACCCCTGCTTCACGGTAAGTATGTTCAGTCATCAGAGTTCTCCGAGAGGCGGAATTCATCGTGCAGCACCTGCAGGGCACGCTTGCCGTCTCCACCCTTCACGACAAACGAGACGTTCACCTCGCTTGAGCCCTGCGAGATCATCAT
>NZ_DAQR01000097.1:21842-27225 GCF_002502935.1 Methanoculleus sp. UBA413 | reverse complement strand
GAGCCCTGCGAGATCATCATGACGTTGATCCCGGCCTGGCCGAGCGCCGAGAAGATCCTCCCCCCCGTGCCGGGGGTTCCGGCCATCCCGGCGCCCACGACAGCGACCGCGGCGACGTCCCGGTCGTAGGTGACCTCGCGCACAGTGCCCTGCTTCACGATCGGGGTGAGCGCGCACATGGCGGCATCCAGGTGAGACTCGTCGATGATGACCGAGATGTTTGCTTCAGAGGAGCCCTGCGAGATCATCATGACGTTCACCTCCCGGAGAGCGAGCGCCTCAAAGATCATCCGTGCGACGCCGGGGCGGCCGATCATCTGCGCACCGTTGATGTTGACCAGGGCCACCTTCTCGATCAGGGCGATGGCCTTGACCACTCGCTTCTCCAGGTGCTCTTTGCGGAGGATGAGCGTCCCGGGGCACTCGGGCCTGAAGGTGTTCCTGACCCGGATCGGGATATCCTTCTGCATCGCGGGTTCGACCGAGCGCGGGTGGAGCACCTTGGCGCCGAAGTAGGAGAGTTCCATCACCTCGAGGTAGGAGATGTCGTCGAGCACCCGGGCATCTTTGATGATCCGGGGATCCGATGTCATCACCCCGTCGACGTCGGTCCAGATCCAGATCTCGTCGGCATCGATACCGGCGCCGATGATGGCGGCCGAGTAGTCAGAACCGCTCCGCCCGAGCGTGGTGGTCACACCCTGCTCGGTCGCTCCCATGAAACCCATGATCACCGGGACGGAGTCGGCGAGCAGCGGCACGACCCGGCTCCTGATGCTCGACTCGCTCGCCGGGAGGGCACGGGCGTCCCCGTGGTTTGCCGTCGTGATGATCCCGGCCTCGGCGCCGTCGAGGACGACCGAGGGAATACCGCGCTGGCGGAGAGCGGCGCTCACGATCGGGGCCGAGAGCCGTTCCCCGAAGGATATGATGTAGTCGCGGGACCGGGGAGTCAGTTCCTTTAAGGTGTATACTGCGGCGAGGATGTTCTGCAGCCGGCCGAGCCGGTCCTCGATGACCGCCGTCACCTCGTCGACGTAGTCGGGGGCGACCTCGGCAAGGAGCCGGGTGTGCCGGGTCCGCATCGCCGCAAGAAATGTCCCGACCGGGGGCTGTTTCTTGCTCTTCACGACCTCATCGGCCATCGCGATGATCTGGTCGGTAACTCCGGAGCACGCCGATACAACCAGCGCAACCTCGTCACCCGCTGCATGGTGTGGTTCTATGATATCTGCAACCCGTTGGATACAGTCTGCTTCCCCAACGGATGTGCCGCCAAATTTCATTAAAAGCCTCATTCTGGCTCACTCGTCCCCTGCAATTACTTTATGGTATTATACAACGCACTGACTAATAAGATGCTTGTAGACGAGATTGTGGACGCTCACGTGCTGGTTATCGGGAGCGGCGGCGCCGGGGTGCGGGCCGCCATCGAGGCTTCCCGGTACGGCAGCGTGGTCCTGGCCTCCAAGACCATCGCCGGCAAAGGAGGGTGTACGACGATGGCAGAAGGCGGCTTCAACGCCGTTCTGCGGGACCTGGACTCTATCGAGGTCCATCGCGAAGATACGCTCTCCGGTGGAGCGTACCTGAACGACCCGGCCCTGGTGGACGTGCTGGTCCGCGAGGCGCCGGAGCGCCTGAGAGATCTCGTCCGGTGGGGTGCGGTCTTTGACGTCACCGATGACCGACAGGTGGCGCAGCGGCCGTTCGGCGGGCAGCGGTTCCCGAGGACCTGCTACGCCGGAGACCGGACCGGCCACGAGATGATGATGACCCTCCTTGACCGCCTTGATGCGACCGATACGCAACTCTACAACGAGGTTACGGTCGTTGACCTCGTCAAGGATGAGAACGGTGCAGTCGCCGGTGCGATCGCCCTGGACCGGGAAGGGGAGGTCATCCTCTTCCGGTCGGACGCCACGGTGCTTGCGACCGGCGGAGGGACACAGATCTATGATATCTCCACGAACTCAGCCGCCGGGACCGGCGACGGATTTGCCATGGCCTACCGGGCCGGGGCGGAACTGATCGATATGGAGATGGTCCAGTTCCACCCCACGGGTGCGGTCTACCCCTACGACGCCCGCGGCCGGCTGGTGACCGAGGCGGTCCGGGGGGAGGGAGGGATCCTCTTAAACGCGCGACGGGAACGGTTCATGAAGCGCTACGACCCCGACCGGATGGAACTCTCCACCCGGGACGTTGTGGCCCGGGCGATCGCGACCGAGGTGCTGGAGGGACGGGGGACGAAGCGCGGCGGGGTCTACCTGGACGTGACGCACCTCCCCGCGGAGCGGATCGAGACCCGGCTCCCGGTGATGCTCGAACAGTTCCTCGCCTTCGGCGTGGATATCAGGAAGGAGCCGATGGAGGTGGCGCCAACCGCTCATCACATCATGGGCGGCCTCCGGATCACGCCAGAGTGCCGGACGACCGTCCCGGGGCTCTTCGCCTGCGGCGAGGTGGCCGGCGGGGTGCACGGCGCGAACCGTCTCGGCGGGAACGCGCTTGCCGATACGCAGGTCTTCGGGAAGCGGGCAGGGGAGTTTGCCGGGAAGTCGCCTGAACGGAGCGGCCGGGTCGATGAGGCCTGGATTGAGGCAGAACTCGGGATGCTCGACGACTTCTTCGAGGGGGCGATAAGCCCCGCTGCGGTCAGGAAGGACCTGAAACTCACGATGTGGAACCATGCCGGGATCTTCAGAAACTCGCCCGACCTTGCGACGGCGCTTACGAGCGTCAAGAGGCTTGCCGACCGCCGGCTCTTCGCAGCATCGACTGTGAACATCCCGGAGTGCTGCACGGTCAGGAACATGTGCACCACGGCATCCCTGATCATCAGGTGCGCCCTGCTGCGACCCGAGAACCGGGGGGCTCACGTCAGGAACGATAAGGAGACCACCACCTGGGAGCCGGCAAAGTCGCCGT
Organism: Methanoculleus sp. UBA413; assembly: GCF_002502935.1. Taxonomy (NCBI): domain Archaea; kingdom Methanobacteriati; phylum Methanobacteriota; class Methanomicrobia; order Methanomicrobiales; family Methanomicrobiaceae; genus Methanoculleus; species Methanoculleus sp. UBA413. The sequence goes on along the minus strand of NZ_DAQR01000097.1, from coordinate 24,294 downwards.
TCGGGCACACCTACGTCTCGCTTGCGCGGGAAGGGATCGAGCAGCGGGAGGTGGCGGCATGAGAGAGATCACGCTCCGGGTCTCCCGCTACGACCCTGCCGAGGACGCTGAGCCTCACGTTGAGGAGTATACGGTCCGGGTCAACGAGGGCGCCCGGGTGCTCCACGCCCTCCACGCGGTCCACGACGACCACGACCCGACGCTCGCCTACCGTTACTGTTGCGGGTCGGGGCAGTGCGGGAGCTGTGCTGTCCAGGTGGACGGGACGCCCGTTCTTGCCTGCATGGAGGAGGCCCGCGACGGTATGACGGTCGAGCCGCTGGACCTCCCGGTCTTAAAAGACCTGACTGTGGATATGGGGCCGGTGATAGCAAAGATCGCCCGGATATGCCCGGCACCGGACGCGGGGCTCCCGGCGAAGGAGGAGATCGAGGCGATCAAGCCGCTCCGGGACTGTATCGAGTGCCTCTGCTGTGTATCGGCATGCCCGGCGCTCCAGGTGACCGAGTTCGCCGGGCCGACGGTGCTCCGGCAGGAGATGCGCCTCGCCCTCGACCCCCGAGACTCGGGGGACCGGATCGGCGACGCCATCGAGAAGGGGCTCTTCTACTGCACGACCTGCAAGCGGTGCCTGGAGGTCTGCCCGAAGGAGATCGATGTCCCGGGGAAAGCGATCGAGAAACTCAGGGAACTTGCGAACCGGCGCGGGCTGACCCTGCCCCGCCACCAGGAGGTGGCGAAGATGGTGCAGGAGACAGGAAGAAGCGTCGAGCGGACAGTGCCGACGTTTTTAGAGCAGGTGCCGGAGGTGATCGAGCCCGACGGTCCCGTCCGCGGAGAGGTCGGGTTCTTTGTCGGGTGCATGTTCAACGGCCGGGTGCCGCAGACTGCGCTCGACGCGATGGAGGTCATGAAGCGCAACGGTATCCGGGTGATCGTCCCCCACGATCAGGTCTGCTGCGGCTCGCCGCTGATCAGGACCGGGCAGACGTCGTTTGTCGATGACCTGAAGCAGAAGAACATCAAGGCCTTCGCCGACCGGGGGATCGAGACCGTGATGACGATCTGCGCCGGGTGCGGGGCGACGTTGAAGAACGATTATGAGACGCCGTTCACGGTGAAGGATGTCACCGAGGTCCTCACCGAGTACGGGATCGAGCCCCCGGCGAAACTCGATATCACGGCGACCTACCACGACCCCTGCCACCTCCTCCGGGGCCAGGGGATCAGCGAGGAGCCGCGGGCACTTCTTCGCGAGGCTGTTGGGGAGTTCGTGGAGATGCCCTCACAGTGCTGCGGGGCCGGCGGCGGTGTCCGCTCGGGGGTGCCAGAGGAGGCAAAGGCGCTCGGGGCGAAGCGTGATGCGGCCGTGAAGGCGACCGGCGCTGACGTGGTGGTGACGGTCTGCCCGTTCTGCGAGTTCCACATCGCCGACTGCACGGATGTGCCCGTGAAGAACCTGGTGACGGTCCTCCTCGAGGGCTACCGGAAGAAGGACGCGGAGCAGAAGGACTCCGCGTAAATCCATCTCTTTTATCTCTGCGGGGCTCGTCGGCGGCGTGAGCGGGAAGACCCCGACCTTCAGGACGGGGTAGTTCACGAAAATCCTAAGGCGTTACCGTCATCGCTACCTCAAATTCACGCGAAGGCCACGATGAGAAGAAGGGTTACCGACGAGGCCACACGCTACGCATGCGGCAACAAGGCCGGTCACGACTTCCGGATGGGCCGACCCCTCCTGCGCCTTGAAATTGGCGCTACTTTTATGCAGTTACCATGCGAGTCTAGTATCAGGTACAGCCATTGCGTCCCCGGATGGCCTGGGAGGAACGATGAGCGAACTTGATAAAGAACGCATGGTAAACGAGATCAGCCGGTGCCTCTCCGGCGTCGAGGACCTCCTGCTGGGTTACCTCTATGGCTCATTCCTTGTGCGAAACGATTTTAACGACATCGACATAGGGCTACTCGTTGCCGGGGAACGCACACCATATGAACTCTTTAAGTATGCCATGAGGATCGCATCCGACCTGGAGCGATGCATTACACCAAGATATGAGGTGGATCTCCGGGTCCTCAACACGGCACCTGTAGAGTTCCAGTACGAAGTGGTGAAAACAGGGCAGGTCGTTTTTGCCCGGGACGAGAACGTGCGGGTCGCATTCGAGGCCGATGTACTGGCGAAGTATCTCGACCTCAAGTATCTCTACGACAGGATGAACAGGGCGCTTCTTGCGCCGGTGGGACAATGAGGGTACTCCGCCCCATGCAGGAACTGCAGGATGCGTTGCGAGACTGGGAACGGTATCAGCGCATCCCGCGTGAGCAGTTCTTCTCCGACCGGGATACCCGGAATATGGTCTTCTACCTCTGCGGGGCTCGCGGGGCATGAGCGGGAGGGCTCCCTCCGCAAGGGGGGAGGGGATTCGCGGCGCCCCTTCTTCACTTTCAC
>NZ_DAQR01000097.1:18379-21707 GCF_002502935.1 Methanoculleus sp. UBA413 | reverse complement strand
CCCCTTCTTCACTTTCACGGCGCTTGGCTCACCTTAATGTCGGAGGGGGTCAACATGATGCTATCGTATGCTGCGGAGGTATCAGTACCGGCTGTACCCGACGAAGGATCAGAAGACCCTGATCGCCCAGCACCTCGGGTGCTGCCGGTTTGTGTACAACTGGGCGCTTGCCCGCAAGAATCAGGCGTACCACGACGAGGGCATCAGCCTCTCCAAGTACGACCTCATGAAGCAGCTTCCGGCGCTCAAAGCGGAGTTGCCGTGGCTGAAAGAGGTCAACGCCCAGTCGCTGCAGCAATCGATCCACCACCTTTTCCGTGCGTTCACGAACTTCTTCGAGGGTCGTGCCGAATCACCGACCTTTAAGAAGAAGCATGCCCCCGAACAGGCGTTCACGGTTCCGCAATCCTACACCGTGGACTTCGAGCGGGGCACCGTGAAACTCCCGAAGATCGGGGCGGTCAAGGTCAAGTACCACCGCACCTTCACCGGAACGATGAAGTCCGCGACGGTGATCCGAACTTCGACCGGTCGGTACTTCCTCAGCATCGTGGTCGAGGATGGCCGGACGCCGCCGAAGCCCGTCGATCCGATCCCGGATCAGACGGTCGGGATCGACCTGGGGCTCGCGCACTACGCGGTTCTCTCGACCGGGGAGAAGGTGGAGAACCCACGACACCTCCGGAACGCCCAGCAGCGGCTCGCCGTCTTACAGCGGCGACTCGACCGCAAGCAGAAGGGTTCCCAGAACCGGAACAAGGCCCGACTCAAGGTCGCCCGGTGTCACCAGACGATTGCCGATCAACGAAAGGACTTCCAGCACCAGCTCTCTTCTCGACTGGTCCGCGAAAACCAAGCACTGGCTGTGGAGTCCCTGAATGTGGACGGCATGGTGAAGAACCCCTCTCTGGCCCGGGCGATCAGCGATGCCGGGTGGGGGACGTTCCTTGCGATGCTGGCGTACAAGTGTCAGGAGGCCGGGAAACCCCTGCTCCGCGTGGGGATGTTCGAGCCGTCTTCCAAGACCTGCTCGGTCTGCGGCTACCGGAAGGCCGATCTGACGCTGAAGGACCGGGAATGGACATGCCCGGACTGCGGGACGACCCACGACCGGGACCTGAACGCCGCGACCAATATCAAACAATTCGCACTTGCAGGCGCGGAACGCGCCGAAGAGCCTGTGGACTCGCTCCCGATGGGGAGGGGGATGAAGCAGGAAGCCCCCTGCGTAAGCGGGGGGTAGTTCACGCTATGATGCTCGGGATCCAGTCTGCAATCGATATTGCAACCGATCTGATCGCCGAGGAGCGATTCCGGAGGCCTGCGAGTTACCGTGAAACATTCGAGGTCCTCGGTGAAGAGGGGATCCTCCCGGAATCGCTCGTCCCCGATCTCTCGGATTTGGCGGGATTTCGCAATGTTCTGGTTCACATTTACTGGGGTCTGGACCTCGAACAGGTCTACGCCATTCTGCACCGGGACCTCGGTGTTCTCAAAGCATTCCATGATACCATACAGGAATACCTCTGTGAACAGGGGTCTATCGACCCGTAGGCCGGCCCGCATCCTCTTCGCCATCCAGGCGAGGGAGAGCAGGTTGAGCGAGCTCCCATGCAAACGTTGTTAGGGGGCAGATGCCATTATGGACAAGGGAGTTTTCGGGATGAGAAGAGCGGAGCGGGACGTCCGGCACGCACTTGAGCGGCTTAAGACCGTCGAGGGGTTCGATAAGGTCCGCTTCATCACCCTCTACGGCTCCGTCGCCGAAGGGCGGGCGAAAGCGGGGTCAGATATCGATATCGCCGTCTACTACGATGGAGACCATAAGGAGGGTGCCCGGTTCCGGTTTGCGGCGCTCTCCGAACTTGCGGACGACCGCTACGACATCCAGATCTTCTCGCACCTACCACTTTATGCCCGGACAGAGGTCCCCCACGGACGGGTCGTCTACTGCCCCGACGAGCGGTTCCTCTACGACGTCGCGTATCGGACGATCCGGGAGTTCGATGACTTCAAACACAGACTGTACGATTACATCGGGAAGGAGGCGATGACCTGAAGGAAGAGGTCAGGGACACGGTCATCCGCATCAAACTCCAGGAGATGGCCGAGAGCGTCGATATGGCCAGGGAGTACCTTCCCGATTCGGTCGAGTCGTTCGGACGGCTCGGCATCACTGTGCTATCTTAAACGCAGAGTTTGTGAGGGGGCGGCTCCCGGGCAACGAGGAGAGCGCCGGGATAATGGTACCAGCGGCTTTAAGTACCCGGGGGCAGAGCCCCAGAAACAGTTATTCCTGCCCCTCCCCCCGGTTCAGGAGCACCATGCTCGTGAAGATGCCGGAGAAGACGACCTGCATCCCGGCGAGGAAGAGGGCCAGCGCCCAGACTGCGTTTGCGATCTGGAAGAGCGAGCCGAACCCGGATGCGGCCCACTCCCTGACGATGCCAAACCCCACGAGGCCGCCGGCGGCCATCAGCAGGATGCCGGCGAGGAGTTCCCACTCGAGGCTGTGGTAGTTCATGAGCCGGGTGATGAACGGTCCCGCCTCGCCGTAGCCCTGGACAGCCGAGTAGACCGCGATGTTGATCCCCGCAAAGAGTGCCTGGAGCCCGCCGACGAAGAAGAGGGCGGCGAGGATGAAGGAGTGGATGAACGAGGTCTCGACGCTTCCTTTGAGGAAGAAGATGACCATCAAAAAGAAGCCGAAGAGCGCAAAGAGCAGACCCGGGACGGTGATGAAGGGGATCGGCCGGTAGAGGAGCATGAACCTGACGTGCCGCCAGCCGTCGGAGAAACTATCCAGTTTCGAGGGCGCGACACGGGCCGAGTAGGTGATCGGGACCTCCTCGATCCGGAGATTAGCCTTCGCCGCCTCGATGATCATCTCGCTTGCAAACTCCATCCCCCCGGTCTTGAGGTTCATCCGGGGGAGTGCCTCCCGCCTAAACGCCCGAAAGCCCGTATGCGCATCCGATATCCGGATCCCGAAGACCCGGTTGAGGAGCCAGGTGAGGAAGGGGTTTCCTATGTAGCGGTGGAGGGCAGGCATGGCGCCGGGCTTGATCTCGCCCCTGAGCCGGGAGCCGAGGACCATATCGGCGCCAGCCTCGAGCGGGCCGAGGAGGTTTGGGATCTCGAGGAAGTTGTAGGTGTCATCCGCATCCCCGATGACGATATACCGCCCCCGGGCGCGTGCGAGCCCGGTGAGGTAGGCGTTGCCGTAGCCCCGCTTCTCCGGGTGGACGACCGTGGCCCCGAGGTCCCGGGCGATCGCCGCCGTCCGGTCGTCGGAGGAGTCGGCGATGATGATCTCGCCCTCGATCGC
>NZ_DAQR01000097.1:3499-18105 GCF_002502935.1 Methanoculleus sp. UBA413 | reverse complement strand
GTTATCAGGAATAGTATCGGGCTTTGGACGTATAGAGTGTATCGATTGGTGGCGGGGGGGGTGTGGCCCCTTCGCCTCCCCACCGGCGCCCCGGGGCCGCACGGGAACGCTTGTGGAGAGGGGTGCCGTCGATAAGTCCAGCATCTTTGTGGGAACCGTCTCTACCGGACAGTAAAGAAACTTATTTGCATAGGTATCAGGGGGTATATCTTGTCACGCCGGAGGATGTCGGCCCGCTCAATCAGCGGCATGAGGAATGCCTGAACCTGCCCAGCGAGTTGTCCTGATGGGATGGACGATTCCAGGGCTGACGCGTTCGTCGAGGGGGTCTCAGCTATCAAAATCAATAATACAGGCAGGATCAGGAAGATGACTCATTCGTATAATCTTCTGCACAGATCTCTTCTGCACACATGACAAAACCCGTTGCTTTGTTCATGACTGATACCACCTCTTCCCGCATAATCTCCCGGCAGATCGTGTAATCCACTTCCTCGCGGAGTTCTTCGATCAGGTTCAACGCCCGTCCGTGCTCGGGAGCAAGTTCCCCTGTCTTCACGTGACTCAGAACCGATAGCCGAGATCAACCCGGCATGAGTCTTCACCTCAACACCTTTTCGATACAAAAGAGCAAGAGCTGCAAGGTACATTGCATAGTAGGCCCGGTTGATCGAGTCTTCATAGTGACCTTTGGTGCAGAGGATGCGTGCTGCATCGAGGCGCTGATGCGATTTCATGAGGAGCGCTGCTATAACAGACCGATCAGTCATTCTCTAAACCGCCACGCCATCCCGGAGAAGATGCCTGATGAAGGGGTACTGCCGGTGCGCCGCAACATCGGCCCGCGAGAGTACCTTGACCGAGAGCCGCTCACCTGTCTGCATCAGCAGATCAAAAGCAAGTCCGGTGAGGTATTCGCGAGGGCGTTAGTCCTCCCTGGATGTAATCACAAGGAGGTCGATATCTGAGTCCGGCCGATCGTCTCCCCGGGCCACGGAACCAAAGAGTATGATCTCTTCTATTGCGTCTCCGCACGCCTCCCGTGCCTTTGCTGCGAATTCATGGGCGATCGGCCGCTTGACTGAGATCATACAACGGACCGAGTTTGTGAATATACAACTATAATGATTCCTGCTCCGCCGCTGATCAGGTAGTTCCCGGAGAATGGGACGGGCAGCCCGCGACAGAACATCCTTCCCGGGGCAGGGGCTCGGAGACGCAGGCCCGGGCCAATGACCAGCCGGGCGAGGAGCGGCGGGGGGGTGGTGATTGTGCGGGTGCTCAGGCGTGGGGGGAGGTACGCGGGCACGGGTGACCGAAGGAGTGCTATGAGATGATGATGATCTCGCAATCTGCGCACATTTTGGATCACATCCACTTCACCTGCGGTGGGCATTGCGAGTTCTGAGCGACACAGCAACACATAACAACTATATATCTTATACCATTACACTACTACATCGATTCTCAATTACCGGCACTCTCAACGAAGGGGAGTATCGATCTCGTTTCACGCTTTCCGGGGGTTTGCATCCCAGGAACGTCTTTTCCCGGGTATCTCCACGCACTGCCCTCGCCCCCGGTAGGGGCGGGGGAGGAGCGCGAAGCGCGGGCGGGGTGGGGAGACGAAGGGGAATGCTCCGTGGGGGATAGAACGAAGGCCAGATATGGTCTGCCAATTTGGAATCGTTGCACTACAGCACATGCGGGGCAGCCTGACCCCGATGAGTGGGGTTGATGACCGTGGAATTCACTCTCGATGAGATCGCCAACAGCCTCTCCGGCCTAGGCGTAGCAATCCTGCACCTACTCCATGCAGGGGGCAACTCTGCCGTTCGAGGGGATGTTATATTCCAGAAAGAACTCTTCCTCATCGGGAACTATATCGAGCGGATCGGAGACGATGCAGACTTCGCCCCCCATATATTCGGGCCGTATAGTGAGTCTGCCGAGGTTGCGCTGGATGAGCTTGTCTCCCTGGGCCTTGTCAGGAGATCGGAAGGGGGCTATACCCTCACTCCCGATGGTGTCAGTGTCTGGGAGAAGGTGTGTTCCGTGTTCCCCACCGACGAGTCCGGAGCAATTGACGACTTCAAGGCATTCCTCAACGATCTCAGCGTGGATGAGGTCCTCCTCTTCGTCTACGTCACCTATCCTGAATATACCAAAGAGTCTGCAAGACTTCGCGACATCCTGCAAAAGAGAGTCCCGCTTTCGGCGTCGCTGTACCGGAAAGGGAAAGTAAGTCTTGAAAAAGCCGCGTTTCTTGCGGGGATGAATATGGAGTCGTACCTTGATTACCGTGAACTACCTCCCGGCTTGTGCAAGGGGATTTCTCGTCTGCTGAGTTAAATTGCAACCCCGCGGTCTCCAGACCCCCGTTGCGAGACCCCCTCCGTTAGGTGGGGGTAGTTGACGGTTCCTTTGATGGAAGTAGGGGATATACTTACCCGGTCGGTTATAACTGCGGGGTAAAGGTCATGCTGTTACAATGATGTAGCATGCCCCTGTTTTTATTTGATATGAGCGCATATTTCGGGGGACAACCTCCTTTGATGCCTGATTCACGACGAAAAAGCCAGAACAAATAGAGAACGTTATACATCACATTTTTAACCAACTCGAACAGAAGACTGTTATGAGCCCATCCCCAACGTGCCCGAGCCCCGGTTGCGAAGATATCGAGATGGCACGGGCATTCATACACGACATGGACGAGGCGGGGAATGTAGTTGAGGTTCCAATCGGGTGGTGGTGTCCCTGTTGCGGGTGGCTGGTTAACGATATTACTCCGGAGAAAATAATCGCAATCCATGATACCCTTATCGCACTGCACAACAGGTCAGAGGATCAGGGCTGGGAAGGTATAAAGACGCCGGGCGAGATTGAGGCCTGGGTGGATATCTGGAACGACTTCTGGGTTTATCGCGAAAACATCTATGAAAAGGCTGCGTGGTTCCTCGAGAAGATAACTAACGGGCATGCCTTCTGGCAGGGCAATAAAAGGACAGCCTATACCGTTACCGATGTTCTCATATTACGCGCAAATGGGTTTGCCTTTGATGTTGACGGTGATGAAGCAGATCGGTTTATGGTGACTCTTGCGAGCCTGGATGACGAGGGCAATGCCACATATACTCTAAAAGAGGTTGAAGAATGGATCCGCACAAATACAACGAGATTGGACGGCCTCTTTTAGTGCCGGCCGAGGAGCTCCAGTGCCTTCTGATTCTTCTTGATGGAGGCTTCTAAGGACTGTTTTTCCATGATGGTCAACCCCACGCGGGTGGACCCTTTCATCCGGGCACTCCGATGTCGGTTATTCGTTGCATGACATGCTGCCATTGGTAGTACACCTCCACGAGAGCAACATATAGTATATTGTAGTATTTCATTAAAGTATCTGTTTGACGGATCTGTCAACCGCCCCCTCATTTCCTGCGGGGGTGTTATCCACCAGTAGTCAGTTCATCCGTCGCGCTCTTCGACCCGTCGCCAATCGCAGCTTCGCGGTATTCGAGCCCCTTCCCCTTCGGGGAGGCCGTTGCTCGAAAACGTTTCGCGCTCCAGAGCGTCGTTCACCGCACCCCCTCTCCTCTGTTCCACTCCCGGACCAGCCGGGCGTAGCACTGATCGCAGATATTCGTCTGCGCTTCCCGGGAGCGGTAGATCGCCTTTTTTGCTCCGCAGATGTCGGTCACCCGGAACACGACGCGCCTGCTGAACATACAGGACTATGGTTACTACAGGGCCGACCTCCTCGGTGAGGCGGCCGAAAGCATCTACCCGGAGGGTGCCCTGATCGGGTATGAGGAGAGCCTTTCGGCGACTGCAAGCCGGCAGAAGAGGTTGTTGCAGATCGTCAACATGCAGCAGCAGTGCCTGGAGGCTGAAGCCCTGAGGGGCGTTATCGACGAGTCGGGGGATGCGTCCCTGGACTACTTTTCGTCGAAGAAGAACGTCGTCAAGGGCGATCTCAAGGGTCTTGCAAGATGGGGCAGCCGGTGATTCATCCCGGGTGAGGGAATTAGGTTCTCCTTCTTTCCAGGCAGGGTCGAACACGCCTGAAAGGTCCGGCAACGGCCCATACCCCGGAGAGATTGCAGCGGATTTGTGGTAACGACACCCATGTCTTTTTCAAGGGCGGAGAACAGCAAAAAATCCCCTGTGGTGCTCCGAATGGTTTATACCTCTTTGTTGAGACATATTTGATTCATGGAATGGGTTGTAACGCTTTCGGGGAGTGCTCATATATTGGAGGAACTCTCGAAGGTGTTTAACTCGCCTGAGATCTGCATACAGAAAGATCACGATGCTTTTGTTCTGAAATCCAGAAATTTTGCCGACCTCATTTCTGATGACCAGGTACGGGAACATACAACCGAGATCTTGACATCTCTCAATGGTGCAGCGAAATTAGCGCTTGGCTCTTGCTCCCCTATCAAAATCGAACATATTTCAAAGATTCGCGATGATGGAACCAGACATGTTTACGTTTCAGCGACATCGTCTGTCATGGCATCTGTCACATGCAGAATTACTATTACTCATGCCGACGGGACGATCGAGGAATTCCGTCCTGCAGATCCCGCTATTCCCTGGATGGCTCTGTCGAAAAGAGACAGGCACGTAAAGCGCGCCTTGCATTTAATCGAAAATGACTTTGAAACATGGTACGGCCTGTACAAAGTCTATGAGGTAATACAGGAAGATGTTGGTAACATACCAGAGAGGGGCTGGTGCACGGAAGCGGAATTAAAGAGGTTCAAACGGACCGCCAATAGCCCGGAGGCCCTGGGTGTGGACGCCAGGCATGGGAAGATGATCCCTGCACCACCGGATCCGATGTCTCTCTCCTCCGCAGAGTCATTTATAAGAAGGTTGATGAGCGCGTGGCTTAAAGAGAAAAAAGTTCAACACGGTCTTTGAGTTGGGGCCTTCCGGCAAATACCGCTTGCTCCTTGGTGAACACCATCATCGACACCTCCGGGATCTGGGCTCTCACCCCGCTCGCGACCTCGATCATCAAATATACGAACAATTCCCCAGTTCGTCATCTCCCACAGCAGAAGGTCCTCTTTCAACTCGGGGCCAGCCGGAACCTCCGGTCTCCGATGGGTTCAAGGTCAAACTCCGGTGGCTTACCTTTCGCCCAGGGGATTACTCTCTGTTTGAGCATCCATCTCCCAATCACTGCACTCTTGAGTTCAGGGCAGGTTGTCCAGAATTTTTCAGGCAGAGAAACTCCGCAAACCTTGCCATCATCAAACTCGACCTCCACCGAATCCCGGTTCTTCTGGAAGTAGCGGTCACATTGTAAATTCTTGATAGAAATTATCACCATCTGTAGATGTTTTAAAAAGGAGAATTGCGATTAACCCTCTCTTCCATCAAGGATTTGCATTTTCGTTCCGTCACTGCTGAGCCGCTTCCTTCCTGAACTCTTGCCTTTAGAGGTTCTTTTTGATTTTCTCGAGAGCTACCGCTCGGCAGCTTGCGCTTTGAGGGTAAGAAGTTGGCGGAGATTAAAATCTATGCAGGAGAAGGTGTTCTTGACGCGGACCCTGGCAACGGTCGTGACCATGAGATGCCCTGCCTTGAACACCCGTTTCATCCAGGCGAACGGCCGTTCCACCAGGGATCGGGTTCTGCTGATGGCTTTATTTCGCCGGTTCTCCTTGATCGACAACGGATGACCGCGAGTCGCCCGGTGCATGGTCTTGTCCATGGACGCCTTCGGTTTCACCCCGAAGTAGCCTTTATCACGATAGACCGTTTCGCCGTTCCGGGAGAGATCGATCCTGCTGTCATGGAGCGACGCGGTGGTAGTCTCGATCCGGCGAATGAGCTGGTAGTCCTTGTCCATGAGGATATGGAGTTTGTAGCCGAACTGGGACTTCGAGCCCTTCTTTGCCCAGGTGCCGTCACGGCTGCGCCGCGTCTCTGCCTGGTCTCCCCGGGGCGTGTCGGCAGAGGCGTGTCCGGGATCGGCGGTGATGAACGAGGCGTCCTGCATGACGCCGCGCTTGATGGTGAGCCCTTGTACCTCGAGTTGCCGCTGGAACTCCTCCCAGATCGCAGTCTCCTTCCCGGTTTGCGCCAGGCGTTCCCGGAACAGCCAGACCGTCGACCGATCCGGAATGGTCTCGGGGTATCCCAGGAAGTGGCGGAACGAGATCCGGTCGGTCGCCTGACGTTCCAGTTCGGGGTCTGAGAGGCCATACCACTGCTGAAGCACCAGCAGCCGGATCATCAGAACAACGTCGTAGTTCGGACGACCGCCTCTTCCCTCGGCATTGGTGTAGAGGTCAGCAAGGAGAGGACGGAAGGCGTCCCAGTCGATCAGACCGCTGATCTCACCCAGCCGATCGCCCAGGGCGGCAAGGCTGGCATATTCGTGCCGAATCGCAAAATTGGTAAACGTGCTCATGAGAAAAATGTCGATCCGTGGCTATAAAGTACTTTGGATGGGGAGAGGTTTTTCGAAGTTCTCTTAAGATCTTGAAAATCCATCTAAAGGCTCCGACACAAGATAGGGGCAAAGATGATACTCAAATAGTACGCTTTGACTGTGGTCGAATAATGTTACAACCAGTAACAAGTCTGAGGTGAAGTTGTCTCAAAAAGATCTGGCAAGCAACGGCTCACATGAATAAGACGCTTCGGCACATGACCATGCGAAAATAAGTCACACCTGCTGTTTTATTGCAGATGCGGTTTTATCTGGGTATCATCACACATAAGGGAAGGAGCAGGGCACAGCAGAGAGTAATTTGAGAAGGCTGCGGGTCTTTGAGCGACAGCCGTCTCGATTAGACTTAAAGTTGACACCTATTTCGTTTTCATAGCGAGATATGCATAATATGGAGGCCCCCATTTCAGTTTGCCTTCACCGCCGGGCCGGATATTTTCGCATTCTTTGTACTTTTGAAAGCGTTTTATGAGATACTGCTCCATCGAGCAAACTCTCTCTTTAGATCGCGTCTGATACAGGACGATCATGCGGTCGTAACCATTCGACAAGTAATCGTCGCCTTCTGCTCGGTAATTATAGTTGGTTGTGATTCCGATCTTAAACTTTGAAGCAGCCTTCCTCTGCTCATTCACGTACCGCCCAATCTTCTGGCAGAGTTCGTCAAAATCCCTTCCTGTTTGTATGTGTTTGATTATATCCATAGCATGGATCATCGTGGCCGGCAGGATAAACTTTTCGAAAAAAACCTCTGTAAGATAAATGCTCCAGGCATTTCGACACTTCAGAAGGCTTTTATGGTGGGATAATAGGTTGACTGTCCAGAGTGTTTTATTCAGGTATGGATTCTATCCGCGGCAGCTCTTAGGATAAGTCTCTTCGTACCTCAGTCGTAAGATGACTGACTTGGAGTCATATTTGAGAGAACCTGAGGTCTCTGATGCCTCGTTAGAACAAAGGGTCTAATAGATGCGCTCCTACGTTTGCTCCACTTTACCTGATTGAGTACTGCCCTACTACCTGTGTTCGCCTAAAATGCCAAGGCATGTATGCCAAAATAAATATTACCATTGTTAAAAAATGAAACTAAAATCGCACTATTGATATGTGACCAGGTAACATTTGGATCTATTCTAAGCCAGATATTGTCCATAAAACATCCCCTGCACAGAAAAATGAGCACTATGTCTCTAAGATAAAATACCCACTTAAAATTTAGAGGATTTGTGACATGAGTTGCGGACAGGCGGTCATACCGAAAGAGTTTCGTGGAGAAGTGGAAGCTCTCAAAGATTTGATATCCCACTCAAAGTTGACGTTCCTTATCGGTGCTGGATGTAGCAAGTGCGCGGGTTTGCCGTCCACAAACGAGCTTAAGAACGAAGTTTTGGGTTTAAAACCGGATAGAAAAACAAGAGCTATGATTAATAATCTAGAGCGTCATCTCGGTGATGCTACAATTGAAGAGTACCTGAGTGAATTAACCGATCTGATATCTATCGTTGAAAGACGTTGCAATTGTAATCCAGAATATAGGGACATAATACTTAACCGCGTCCGTTACTCAAAAGGTCATTTAAAGCAGATATTACACGAGATTCAGCAGGCAATCGTCCAGTGCCTCACGCCTGAGGATATCGATATTTCAACCCATCGGAAGTTCATCTGTGCCATCCACAACACACTTAAGGTTGAGGATAGGGTAGGTTTTCCGACAGTAGACTATTTCATTCTGAATTATGACCGCTTAGTTGAGGATGCTCTGGCACTGGAACGCGTTCCTTATACCGATGGATTCAGAGGGGGCGTAACTGGTTGGTGGGATCCGGGCCTTCTGGATCGTGATTCCTGCAAATCGATGGATATTGCTGCAAGAGTCATTAAGATCCATGGTTCAATTGATTGGTGTCTCTTCGACGGTGAGAAAATTCCACGGCGGATTTCCCCAAACCTGCTAGGAAATGGACAACCGACAAACGTGATGATCTGGCCTGCAGCAACAAAGTATCGTGAAACTCAAAATGATCCGTATGCGCAGATGATAGCGATATTGCGAGATACCCTCTATCCCTCGGATGGAGAGGGGTCTGAGGTAGTTCTCATTATCTGCGGCTATAGCTTTGGTGATTCTCATATCAACTTTGAGATAGATCGGGCGCTTCGTGAGTCGAACCAGAAACTGACAGTCCTTGCATTCAGTAGTGAGAATGAACCCACGGGGATACTCAAAAGATGGATGGATGACCCTGAAGTCAGGACCCAAGTCCGGATACACTCTAATCGAGGCTTTTTCCATGGTGAGAATCAGAAGCGATCCAACGAGGATCTCTTATGGTGGAAATTTGAACTGCTCACACAGTTATTAAGCGGGGAACAATGATGTCTAACAACCCAAGCGAACCTCTCAAAAACCTCGCAATAGGCACGATTATCGAGATAAGCGGCACCCATATTGTGGCTGAATTGGACCCCCAGATTCACAATCTATCTCGTATTTTCGCTGGAGAGATCTATCCTATAGGCCAATTTGGGTCAATCCTAAAGATCCACTTTGGACGCCGAATCATCTATGCCTTTGTTAGCAAACTCCGGATGAAATCTGAATATGAACTCGAAAACGGAATCATTAGCACTTTTGCTTCAAATGCTAGGGTAATCGAAGCGGACCTCTTCGGGGAAGGGGAGTGGATCCAGAGCGATAATCAATGGAAGCTGGTGTTTGAAAGAGGTGTCTCTACCTTCCCGCTACCAAAACAGGTTGTCTACCTGACACCCAAATCAGAACTCAAATGGCTCTTTGATGGGGGTTCTAGAGCCACGATCCCGATCGGGGATCACGTAGGGGTTGACGGCGCCACCTGCTATATAGATATGAACGAGTTGCTGGGAAAGCATACTGCCATACTTGGATCGACGGGAACCGGAAAGTCAGGGACAGTTGCCGCTCTCCTGCACGCTATTATTGAACATGGAAGTAACAATCAGTATCTGAACTGGAATCCCAAAATTGTAGTACTAGATCCGCACAACGAATACAGATCTGCCTTTCCCACCCATAGGCGTCTTTCGACAGATGAAGGAACGTTGAAGCTGCCATACTGGCTATTCAATCTGCAGGAAACTATTTCCCTTTTCCTTGGAAAAACAGAGTTCACTGCAACAACCCAATCGAATATCATAAAAATTGCTCTCCTTGAAGCACGGAAAGAAGCTGCAGAGGTGATAGGCCTTACTTTAGACACTGTGACCGTCGATGCTCCCATTCCATATCAACTAGAAGGTTTTAAAAAGCAAATTGATCTTCAGAGACCTGAAGGGAGAAATAAAAAAGACCATGAACCATATAATACTGTTATAGGCAAGTTAGAGGTTTTAGAGCGGGATGCTCGCATGAACTTCATGATGGAACCCTGGGATGGGGGTGGCGATCCGTTCTCCAGCGTCATCTCTCAGTTTCTTGGTTCCGGGGATCCGATCAGCATCGTCGATCTCTCAGGCGTACCAAACGAGATCGCGGGCCTTGCCAGCGCTGTCATAGCACGAACCCTGTTCTCCCTAAAAATCTGGCAAACCCCTGATGAACGTGCCCGGACTCCCATCCTTCTTGTTTGTGAAGAAGCACATCGCTATGTACCCAATCGGGGTGAAGCACAATATGAAGCTGCACAGGATGGAATTCGAAGATTGGCAAAAGAAGGGAGAAAGTATGGCGTTGGCCTTATGCTGGTATCACAGCGTCCCAGTGAAATTGATCCCACGGTTCTCTCTCAGTGCAGCACGTGGATCGTGCTCCGGGTCACCAACGAAAATGATCGTGCGCAGGTCAATGCGATCCTTCCCGATTCGCTTGCAGGCCTGACTAACGCATTATCTGGATTGCGGCGGCGTGAGGCGATATGTGTTGGGCAAGCCATCACTCTACCTTCACGGATCCGCATCAGGGAGTTAACGCCGGATTGTCTTCCCCGGTCTCATGACGTTGATTTTGATACTGGATGGCAATTTGATCCCCCAAATGAAGTAGACTTCAAAAATATTGCCCTGCGGTGGCGACAACAAGTCCGGCCGAGATAGTCCAGACGGCAGTAGTTTTCAGGACGCAGCCAGACTTCATTCGTTAGGAGTTGATGCTATCACGTTTCACAAGACCATCTCCGAGACGCCTGATGCAGGGATACTCCACATCTACACTTCAAGTTTGTGAATTAGATTCCAGAACGATTTGAGAGACTCACCCCATGTTCTGAAGAGCAGCATGTTCTCCGCAACCCCATTCAGAAACCCCTAAACCACCCCCCAACATAATCTCTTCATGCGCTCCACCGTCACCGACGGGGCCGGCTTGGCTCAAACCTTGCAGACACCTTAGCACAGCACCACGACGTCGTCATCATCGATAACCTCGCCACCGGGCGGCGGGAGACCATCGAGCACCTCCTCGACCACCCAAGGGTGACGTTCATCGAGGGGAGCATCACCGACCTCGACCTCCTGATGGAGACCTTCCCGGGTGCGGACGGCATCCTGGCCATCCCCTCGGTGCCTCGGTCGGTGAAGAATCCCCTCGCCTCGAACGAGGCGAACGTGACCGGCACCGTGAGCGTGCTTGTGGCGGCGAAGGACTGCGGGGTGCCGGCCGTGGTTGCCGCATCGTCCTCCTCGGTCTACGGGGACACCCCGGGAGGACCAGGGCCATGGCTTGCCCCGCTCGACGCTGACGGCGCAGTGGTGGTTCCGGGTCCGGCGGCGGGGGATCTCGCCGTAGTTAGGGAGCGATGGTGTCGTAGGAGAGTCTGGAGAAGATGGGATAGTTAAAGGAGGGGCATGCGCGGACAGAAAGTAAACTGGGGCGCGAGGGCTGCTTCACGCAGGTGATGGTAGAGTGTGCGACCGCCACATGCCGGCTGTCCGCAATTGTCCGCATGCTACTATCTGGATCGGGGGCTGATTCTTCGGTTTTTGGCAGTTACGCTGCAGGATATGGATTTTATACTGCTTCCTTCAGTCCCGGTTTTGTCCGCAATTGTCCGCAATTGTCCGCAATGACCGGAATGAAGGGTTGAGTAGATATCTCCGCAGCCTCCCCTCCCGCTTCACGACAACTACGCCCATCTCAGCAAGGGTAGATAGATCACGCCGGGCTGTCCGCGTGGTGCATCCGTAGACGTCTCCGTACATCTCTGTCGATATGGACTGATGCGACTTGAGGTATTCTATAACTCCACGCTGCCGTTCGTTGAGCAATTCCGGATCTTCCAGAAGCGTGTTGAGCGTTGAACGCCTGAAGGTGACGACGAAATCACTGCCGGTCTCCTTAAACTGTGGGTCCGCGAGGCCATCTCGTTTGCATGCAGCGATCATACTGAGTGTACCTGAACCCCACTGCTCAATATACCCGGCAAGGAACAGGAGCTTCGCGATGGTCTTGTTTCGCGGGCGCGAGGCATGTTCGACTCTTAGAAGATCCACCGTGACACCGTCCGGCAGCTCGCCCGGGCTCCAGATCTGCACCCTGCTCTCAAAGATCCTGATCTGGACATTGCCTGATGTGGTGTAGTCACGATGGCAGACAGCATTGATCACCGCTTCCCGCAGGGCATCGGGCGGATATTCCCAGTGTTCCTCCCGCTGCATCTTTCCCGGAGTAACCCATGCGGCTTTCTGGACAGTTTCTTCGATGAACCGGCCGGCATCCTCGATGACCTGATCTATCCTGCCACGCAAGACGCTCATGTTAAGGTAGGTGCTTGATATCTCTTCACCTTTGAACCTGGCGCAACGGACTTCCGACTGGATGAAAAACCGTTGCGGGTCTTTCCCGAAGAACAGCATAGCTGCATTGGTCGGCACCCCTCCACTGAGCACGCCAAGTTTATCCAGCGCCTTCCCGACAGGTATGGTTGGATCGCCATCAAATCTCCGCGCCCACTGCGCCCGCTCAAGGAACGCCCTGACCGAAGCGGCATCGATATCATCGAGTTCTCCGCCCCTGCAAGGCTGATCATCCCAGGGGACAGCATAATCATTGAGGATCATCCGTTTCAGTTCGTCCGGAGGCATGACACGGTTCTCGGTCCCAACCCGTATGTACGCGATGCCATCAAGGAAGTACGGCTTGTTCGTCCCCTCCGGGACCGCGATGACGATCTGGGACTTCCCCAGTTCTTCCAGAACACGGATATCCGGCGAGGTTTCCGGCTTTATCCGGGAGGTGATCTGCTGTGAGAGTTTGCGGAGCGAATGGTCAGTGGGATCAACACCTACAACGGCTCCGGAATTCGTCCTGCCAAACGA
Source organism: Methanoculleus sp. UBA413 (assembly GCF_002502935.1). Classification (NCBI taxonomy): domain Archaea; kingdom Methanobacteriati; phylum Methanobacteriota; class Methanomicrobia; order Methanomicrobiales; family Methanomicrobiaceae; genus Methanoculleus; species Methanoculleus sp. UBA413. Next base: position 5,339 of record NZ_DAQR01000097.1, on the reverse strand, counting down.
AATGACGCCCCCATGGTGGTTGAGAAACCCGCAGATCGACTTGAGCGCCGGTTCGATGAGGGAGAGGGATTTTTTGAACTCTACCGTGTCGGATTCATGGATGACCATGCGATCGCCGCCCCACTATAATCATTCTTTTCAGTAACGTCAACTACCCCGCCATTTCGGACGGAAACTTCCCGGGCATCATCCCCCTCCTCAGCGGGAGCGAGTCCGGAGGTTCGAGCGGCGCGTTGTGCGCCTGCAGTTGCGAACTGTTTGATGTTGATCGCGGTGTTCTGGTCCCGGTCCTGGATGGTGCCACAGTCCGGGCAGGTTCGCTCTCCAGGGAGACAAACCGGCCGTGCCCGATGTTTTTGGCGATCAACGCTTTCTGATCTCCAGTCGGGTGCAGCCGGTAGCAGTATCCCGCAGCATACGATAGAGTCATGTGAGGCCCCCTCTGATATGAAGGTAGGCCATGCGGTGTGAAAATGAAGCCGAAGAAGCGGCGCTGCTCTCATCCCTCGGCGTGCGCCGGGGGTCTTCCTGCTCGATGCCCGCCCGTGAGCCCGCGGAGAAAAAACCGTGTCAATTCTAACTCTCATAGGTAGCCCGAAGAGGTAAACCAGGGGATCCGTTCATCAGGTACTCGAATGCTCATCCTCCGGGCCAGTACCAGAACCCGGGCAGACAGAAATCCCAGTTCAATTCAGAGAGCCCTAAATCGGCCACCGGCATAATCTCTTCATGCGCTCCACCGTCACCGGCGGGGCCGGCCTGGCTCGAACCTTGCAGACGCACTCGCACAGCACCACGACGTCGTCATCATCGACAACCTTGCCACCGGGCGGCGGGAGAAGATCGAGCACCTCCTCGACCACCCCTGGGTGACCTTCATCGAGGGGAGCATCACCGACCTTGATCTCCTGATGGAGACCTTCCCGGGCGCGGACGGCATCTTCCACGGGGTAGCAATCCCGCCAGTGCCACGGGCGATCGGGAGACCCTCTCCACCCGGCAGGGTCATGCGCCGACGATGGAGTCGGACCATGCAACGTCGTTGCACGGAAAGAAAGCCCGGGGCATGCCCGCCCTATTCCCTTTCCCGGGCGCGCATCCCTATGAAATTCAGGTAACCGCCGGCAGCAACCCCGCCGACCAGAGCGGCCACAAGCGTCGTCGCGGCATCACTCATGTATGACGGGGAACCAGCTATCCAGCAGTAGTTGATGCACAAAAGTGCATAGCAGGACACAACGAGTAAAATAAGACCAGACACCTTTTTCCACGGAGTTGTCATGATTGATTTATCTCGCTCACCCGCACTATAATCATTCTGCACCTCCCGAAACCCCGCAGAGCCCCCTTCTCAAATAAGATACCTTTAAAATTCCTGGAGGCCAATTTCTGGCATAACAGACCGGAGTTGGAGGATTGCAAAAGATGCGGATAGCTATCGTCGGAGGGGGATATGTCGGCCTGGTCACGGGGGCCTGCTTTGCCAAAATCGGGCATACCGTCAATATCATCGAGATCGACGCGAAGAAAGCGGCCACGATCAACGCCGGGCGTGCCCCGATCTACGAGCAGGGCCTTGATGCGATCCTGAAGAAGTACGTCGGCGAGCGGCTCAACGCCGGGATTGATTATGCTCCGGTCGCCGACGCGGACCTCTCGTTCATCTGCGTGGGCACCCCGCCGGCTGCCGACGGGAGTGCCGACCTCTCGATGGTCGCTGCCGCAAGCCGGTCGATCGGGGAGGCGCTCCGCGATGGGGAGCGACCGCACACCGTCGTGGTGAAGAGCACCGTGCCGCCGGGCACGACTGCAGGCACCGTGGTACCCGCGGTCCTCGAAC
>NZ_DAQR01000097.1:953-3235 GCF_002502935.1 Methanoculleus sp. UBA413 | reverse complement strand
GACCGGATCGTGATCGGGAGCCGGGACGGCCGTTCCGGGGACACCGTCGCCGCCGCCTACCAGGGGCTTGCGGCCCCGGTGGTACGGTGCGGGCTCACCGCCGCGGAGATGATCAAGTATGCCTCAAACGCCCTCCTCGCGACCAAGATATCGTTCTCGAATGAGGTCGGGAACGTCTGCAAACGCCTCGGGATCGACGTCTACGAGGTCATGGAGGGCGTCGGGATGGACCACCGGGTCTCCCCCCACTTTCTCGCCGCCGGCGCCGGGTTCGGGGGGAGTTGCTTCCCAAAGGACGTCGCTGCCCTCGTCAGCCTCGCGGAATCGCTCGGTGAAGAGCCCACACTCCTCCGGTCGGTGCTCGACGTCAACGACCGCCAGCCGCTCCGCATGGTCGGGCTCCTCGAGGAGAGGATCGGCGATCTTTGGGGGAAACGAATCACCGTCCTCGGCCTCGCCTTCAAGGACAACACCGACGACATCCGGGAGTCCCGGGCGATCCCTGTGATCGCCGAACTCCTCCGGCGGGGGGCGGCGGTCGTGGCATACGACCCCCTTGCGGCGGCCCCGATGCGCCGGGTCTTTCCCGGCATCGACTACGCCGCATCGGCGGCAGACGCCCTCCGGGGTGCCGACGCCTGCCTGGTGATGACCGAGTGGCCGGAGTTCTCTGATCTCAACGGGGCGTTTGACCTGATGAACTCCCGGGTCATCATCGAGGGGCGCCGGATCCTCACCTGCGACGGGAAAGAAGGGATCTGCTGGTGAGCGGGAAAAAGTATTATGAGACGGCGACACCCGCCGTCATGCAGATTATTGCAGAAAAAATCCTGCCGCAACCGGCCGGAGAGGTGCTGCCGGCCTCATCCGGTAAGTTCAACCTCGCCGGCCGCAAGAGGCCGGCAGCAGAGCCTGCCGCTATGGGCGTCCTTCATCACGGCATCGATCTTTCGGGAAATTTCCGCGCTGTAGTATGCCTCGCTACACCGGTCGCAGATGAATGCCGGGACATCCCTGATGACGATGATCTCGTCCCCGACCCGTGCAATGAATTCGGTCTTTCCTTCCTGCAGGGTTCCTTTACAGAACGTACATCTCTCTGGAATCATTTGTTCTCCCTCCTCGTTCGCGTATCGATCCAGTGTTCGTCATCCGGCATGTAGGCAGTGATGACCCGGAGATGATCGTCGCAGATCCCGAGTACTCCATGATACGCGTGGTCACGTATAAAGCCGAGCATGAGCACGGAAGGACAGGGCTTGTCATCGAGATACGATTCGATAATTTCGCCGGCCCTGATCGCCGAGAAGAGGTCGTCAGTGGAGATGTTGCGTATCAATACATCCTGACCCGGGCATGATGCGAGATGATGACCGAATCCCGGCCTACCAGCTCGATGATCTCGTCCTTGCTATGATCCACGCCTTTTCTTCCCCTACGGTTCATCTCTGTCGCACACACACTAAAACCTTCCTGGTCGGAGACACATCTGGAGGGTGCCTCACGGCTCGTAATCCATATATGATAGAGAGGAGGCCCCAGAACGATCTGCAAACGCCAGCAGGGCCTTGATCGGAACGCCTGCATCCCATGTGTCTGCTGTTGCGAGGGGCCTGATCCCGGAAGACCCCGGGGCCCGGCTCTCGGACCTTGCCGGATTCAGGAACGTCCTTGTCCACGTCTACGGGAAACTGAACCAGGATGAGGTTTACGGGGTGCTGCAGGATGACCGTGCGGCGTGGTTCTCCTCCCGGTCAGCTTCTATCCCGAAGGCCTGCCGAGGCGGCGAAGACAGGGGTCCTGCTTTTTTTGCCGGTGAAGAGGGAGGATCAGGGCAAGAGGATTCCCGATCTCACAACTCACGGTATGCGTTGCGGCGGTGACGGGTGTAGAGGATGATGACCTCCTGCTCTGCATGATGCACGGCATATATGATCCGGGAGTGCCACCACGGGACCAGACTCGCGAGCCAGCGTGCTCCAGGGATAGTTATACTAGAGAGAAAGGCGCATACCCCGATCAGGAATGGACGGAGTCACCTGCGAGCCCGGCGGAGAATGTGCGAGGATCATCGACATTCTCCGGGAGAAGAAGGCGTACCTGGCAGAGACCTATCACGTTGGATCCATCGGCATCTTCGGCTCGTGCCGGCGTGGCGAGGAGCACGAAGGAAGCGACGTGGACATCCTGGTCGAGTTCTCCGAGGTGCCGGGGATCTTCGGGTTTCTCAGGCTTGAGCAATATCTCTCGGAACTTCTCGGACGGAAGGTGGACCTGGTTGA
>NZ_DAQR01000097.1:0-733 GCF_002502935.1 Methanoculleus sp. UBA413 | reverse complement strand
ACATCCTTGACGCCGCAGGCAAGATCGAGACCTTCACCCGGGGTATGTCCTATGAGGAGTTTTCCGGGGACGACAAGACTGTCTACGCGGTCGTACGAGCACTGGAAGTGATCGGCGAGGCGGCGAAGTGCATCCCCCGGCAGGTCAGGGACAGTGCCCCTTCTCTCCCCTGGAGCGAAATGGCCGGTATGCGTGACAAATTGATCCACGCCTATTTCGGGATCAATAAGGCGATCATCTGGAGAACGATCCGGGACGATATCCCGCCACTCAGGTCTGCGGTGCAGCGCCTCCTTGACGATCTTGCCGTGGAGGAGACCAGCGACTGATCTCCGCGACTGCCTCCTCCCGGAGTGGCGGCTGCGCGCCGCCCACACACCCTCTTCTCCCCCGGACTTCGCCATACCCCTCAGATCTCCAGAGGGGCGAAAGAGAACCGTTAATACTGCCAACCGTCAAGATTGATACTGAGTATTTATGATCACACCCCGCCCTGCCTGCCTGACACCCTCCCTCTCCGGAGGCGGTCTATGAGCGTCAGGCAGGGGCTGATCCCCGCCGCAGGTTCGGGGTCGCGGCTTGGGCCGTTTACGAACGCGATCCCGAAAGAGCTCCTCCCCGTGGGCGAAAAAGCGGTGATCGAGCACGTCGTCGAGGCGATGTCGCTTGCCGGGATCACCGATATCGTCATCGTCGTCTCCCCGCACAAGCACGGCCTCTCCGACTACCTGGG
>NZ_DAQR01000080.1:38191-43642 GCF_002502935.1 Methanoculleus sp. UBA413 | reverse complement strand
TGTGTGGCGATACCCGGGGAAAACCCCACCCGGGGCCTGATAACCTCCCGGAGCAAACCGATCGGGCTCTCACCGGCAAGGATCAAGACCGTTCTCCGAGGAGGTGGACGATTGACCGGAGACCGGCCGATAGTGCCCGAAAATGACGTTCTTCTCCTGAATTGGACAGTATCCTCACGAGTCTCCATGCCGAACGTTCGCGCCAATAGGGTGTCCCCCTCCCGGCAGAGGCGTTTCACATGACAATCCCCTCAAAATTGGAAACGGAGTCTTTGTTTGTTGCGTTCCCAAACGCGACATGCCAGTGGTGAATCGCCCTTCGGGATTTTTCATCAGTTGAGCCTGTGGCCGAAACGGCCTCATGGGCGTTTTGGGACGACCTCGTGAAGACACGGGGGGACTGCAACGCCCGGCAACTGAATTTCGCGCTCTTCGCGTCTTCGCGTGAGATTTTAGTACAGGGTAGCAATAGAGTCTCACGCGAAGGCCGCGAAGTCGCGAAGGAGGCGTTGCTACACTCCTGAACTTCGCGCTCTCCCGCATGCGAATGGCGAGTCGCCTCGCTCCCTCAAAGTAAGATGCCGCATGCGCGGTTAACCGGTGATCGTTGACCCCCTTCGGGGCCTTCACGCCCGGCGAGTGCGCTGGAAAATGTTTCAGGCCGGCCCGGTGCCGCCTCACAGTCCTGCAATACGCATGCAGAACCCGAGGATCAGCCCGGACATGGCCGCTGTCGCCGAGAGGGCTGCAAGAACAGCGCCGTTCATCACCGGGCCGATCCTGATCGGGATGTAGGTCGGGTTGCGGTGCAGCCGCCGCACTGCCCGGAACGGCTTTGCGGTTAGAGAGATGGGGGGTTTATAGCGCTTGATCTTCACAATGAACACCTCCTCCTGGGTGAGTGGTGGATAATATTTCCTGAGAGGCGATTGTTTCCCCTGATTATAAGTATTGTGGTTCCGCTCCCCCGGCCGGCGGGCGAGCACGGTCCGCGACAGGTTTATCCATTTTCCGGGGAGAAATCTCCTGATTGGAGTGCCAACGGATGCATCGGTATATAAAAATACATCTCTATGGCCTGCTGGCGTTTGCCGTCTTTCCAGGCATCAGTTCCATCATCGAAGGTCAGGAAGGCCGGGTTCACGCTGCAGTGACCGCCCCCGGGCGGGGGCGGTGAGACAGATGACAGCGAGGGTTCGGGCAGAGTGGGAGAGGCTCCGGAGGGTTGCCGTCCACAGGCCGGGGATCGAGATGTTCTTCGGGCTGCTTGAGCCGTATGCGGCGCTCTACGAACGGGCGTTCAGCCGCTACGAGGCGCGCCGGGAGCACGAGCGCCTCGAGTACACCCTCAGGGAGGAGTTCGGGGTCCGGGTGCTGCGGCTCAAGGAGACCATCCTCGACGCCGCCGACCGCGACCCGGCGGTGCGCCGGCGGCTCGTCGACTGGGCCCATGAGACCGTCACCATCAGGGGTGGGAGGCAGGAGGTGGCGGAGGCCCGCAGGAGCATGGAGCAGAACGCAGACGCCCTGGACTCGCAGCACTTCTTCACCCTCCTCCTCTTAAACCCGGTCATCGAGGTGGGAGAGGGAAGCACCGGCGGCGGGGTGGACGTCCGGATTATGGGGCAGGAGCCGCTTGCAAACCTCTACTTCATGCGCGACCAGCAGGCGGTTACTGAATGCGGCCTGGTCAGCGGCCGGCCGGCAAAGCCCCAGCGGTCCCGGGAGGCTGAGATAACCAGGTTCCTCTGGGAGATCATCGGCATCCCCATCGCCGGGACGGTACGGGAACCCGGGACCTTCGAGGGCGGCGACTTCATGCCGATGGGGGATTTCGCCCTCATCGGGACCGGAGACCGGACGAACGAGGCCGGGATCCACCAGTTCCTCGCTTGTGCCACGGGTTTTGACGAGATCGGCGTCGTCCACCAGCCGGGCCACCCGCTCGTCCCGAGCAAGCGGCCTGACCCGATGATCGACATGCACCTCGACACCTACTTCAACGTCGCCTCGAGCGGGGTGGTGATCGGCTCCGAGATCCTCCTCCGGAGGGCGCAGGTCGACGTCTACCACCGGACGAACGAGGGATACGAGCCATCGGGGGAGACCGTGACCCTCTATGACTACATCAGGTCGAAGGGATTTGCGGTGATCGATCTCTCGATCCTGGAGCAGCTCTCCTACGCCGCAAACGTCCTCTGCGTACGGGACGGTGTCATCCTCACGGTGGAAGGGGAGCGGGTGATGAAGACGGTGCTTGCGAACCTGGAACGGAAGGCCGCGGTTGATACGGCGCGCTACGGGCGGCTCCTCCGTCACGCAGAGGAGGACTACCGCCGGATCAGGAACGTCGGGCAGTTCTTCCCGCACAAGGCGGAGTTCTACCAGCATGATATCGAGACCTGTCCGCTGCACTTCGAGAACCTGACCGGGGGCTACGGTGGTCCCCACTGCATGACCTGCGCACTGGAGAGGGGGTGAACCGGATGGTGGAGAAGGCTGTGGTGGTCGCGCTCGGCGGCAACGCCATCCTGCGGCATCAGGAGATGGGAACCGCTGAAGAGCAACTTGCAAACGTCCGCCGGACATCGCGGCATATCGTGGATATCATCCGCGAGGGTTACGACGTCATCATAACACATGGGAACGGACCGCAGGTGGGGGATATCCTCCTCCGGAACGAGATGGCGAGGGATACCCTCCCGCCGATGCCGCTCGACATCTGCGGGGCCGAGAGCCAGGGGATGATCGGGTATATGCTCCAGCAGTCGCTGAATGAGGCCCTCAGGGAGGCGGGGCTCGCCCGTCCGGTCGTGGCTGTGCTGACACAGACCCTGGTGAAAGGCGATGACCCGGCGTTTGGGAACCCGACGAAACCAATCGGCCCGTTCTATACCGCGATGCAGGCAAAGAGGCTCATGGTGGAGAAGGGCTGGAAGATGGTGCAGATCCGGGGACGGGGTTACCGGCGGGTGGTCCCCTCGCCGCGCCCGGTCACCCTCGTGGAGGGAGAGGTGATCAACCGGCTCTTCAGGGGCGGGGCGGTCGTGATCGCCGCAGGCGGCGGGGGCATCCCGGTGGTCGCTGGTCCGGGCGGCACCCTCCGCGGCGTCGAGGGCGTGGTGGACAAGGACTACACCGCGGCGCTCCTCGCCCGGCTCGCCGACGCCGATGACCTGCTGATCCTGACCGATGTTGACTACGTGTTCTTAAACTACGGGTGCCCGGGCCAGCAGGCACTCCGTGAGATGACGGTTGCCGAGGCAAAACAGCATCTCGAGGCGACGCATTTCCCGCCCGGGACCATGGGGCCGAAGATCGAGGCGGCCATCGCGTTTCTAGAGGCCGGGGGGCGCCGGGTGGTTATAACGTCGCTTGATTCGGCAGGTGACGCCCTGGCCGGGCGGGTGGGCACCTGGATCCACCGGTAGCCGGGGCCCGACCCCAACGTTTATATTCTAGATCCCCGACCACCCGGCGGTGAAGGAGTGTTATGGCGAATAACTTCTGGACGGGTGTCATTGTCGGCTGGCTCGTAGGGCTCATCCTGGGCTTCCTGCTGCCGGTCATCGGGCCGCTGGTCGGCGGGTTCGTCGCCGGCTGGATGGTCAGGGGCGGGGTTGGGAACGGCGCAAAGGCCGGGCTGCTTGCCGGCATCCTCGGTGCCATCGTCATCGCGGCGCTGCTTCTTATCGGCGGCACGATTCTGCTCGGTGCGTTTGGATTCATCGCGGGGCTCGGGACATCGCTCGTCATCATTGTAGCGGCGTTCGTCTACCAGGGATTGCTCTCCCTGATCGGCGGCGCCATCGCGGGGGCGATCCGGCGGTAACGCGCCGGCACATCTAACATTTCACACGCAACGGTAACTCACGCGAAGAGCGCGAAGCCGCGAAAGATGTGGCGTTCCCTCCCTTTCCCTCTTCGCGGCTTCGTGGCTTCGCGTGCGACCTTTCATCACCGCCCGCATCTCATGTGGCCTCCTGCAGAAGTGCGCGATGCTGCGAAGGGGACTGTCCACACCCATTACCAAACTTCGCGTCCTTCGCGGCTTCGCGTGAGATCGTTCATCATCGCCTGTATCGTATGTTGCCTCACGCGCCAGAATGACGGCTCGATGCAGCAGTCACGGGATACGATCCCCGATCTCCTCCTGGAACCGCACTACAATGCGCGCCCGGTACATCCAGAGGTAGGCTGCCACCGCTGCAGATTCGACGATGATGACGTACGCGACGATATGGGTGAGGGATACATCGTAGAGGACCCCCATCACGGCGCTCCCCATGAACCACGCCGTCCCGAAGACCGCGCTCAGGATGCCGTAGACCTCTCCCCTGCGCTCGAGCGCCGTGGACTCTGCGATCGATGCCCTGAGCACGGTCTCGAAGATCCCGATCCCGGCCCCCCAGGCGAGCGATCCCGCGACCGCCATCCCCGGGGTGAGCGAGAAGGCGAACAGGACCGTTGCGGTGCTGAGAACCGGGATGGTGAGGAGGGCATGGGCGCCGATACGGTCGAACGCCCTGCCGATGAGCAGCGCCACGACGACCGAGACTGCCATCGCCGATGCGTAGACGAGGGGGATGGCGGCGTCGGAGATGATCGCCTGGGCCTTGAAGTGGTAGGAGATGAGCGGGAACGCCGCAAACCCGGCCATGCCGAGGAAGATGAACGTTGCGTAGGGCCTGATCCCGGGCAGATCCGCGGTCTCCTCCCCTCTCCCGTTCAACTGCACCTCCAGGCGCCCGGGCCTCGGCACCGCCGATCGGGCGATGAGGAGGACTATCGCGACGCCGAAGAGCGGGATCCCGAGCAGGAGAAACCCGGCGGTGTATCCGCCGGTGAAGACCAGGGCAGCGACCATGACCAGCGGTCCGATGACCGCACCGGCCTGGTCGAGTGCCTTGTGGACCCCAAACCCCCACCCCCTCCCGACTGCCGCCGTCGCGTGGGAGAGGATCGTGTCCCGCGCCGGTGTCCTGATGGCCTTCCCTATCCGCTCGAATATGATGAGGAAGGCCGCTACCTCCCAGCGCCCGGCAAAGGCAAGGAGCGGGATGGCGACGAGCAGGCCGTAGCCGGCCATCGCCACCTTCCAGTAGTGGCGGCCCTGGCCGACGTAGGAGCCGGCGACAAACCGGAGCGCATACCCTACAAACTCGCCAAACCCGGCAATCAGCCCGACGACGGCCGCGCTTCCCCCGAGGAGGAGAATGTAGGGGCCGGTGACGCTCCTGGCGCCGTTCGAGACCAGGCTCCCGCAGAGGCTCGCCACGCCGAGCAGCAGGATGAGGTGAACCGAGATGTCCCTGACCCTCTGGCTGGTCTCCGGGGGAGAATCTGGCATCTTCTCCGGGGAGTGGTGGCTGATTTTATATAAGATAATGCTCTGGGAGCATCAGTGCCCTTATCCGCAGCAAGCGCAAATACCCTGTAACGGAGAACCCG
>NZ_DAQR01000080.1:37659-37871 GCF_002502935.1 Methanoculleus sp. UBA413 | reverse complement strand
GCCCTGCCTGTCATCGGGACCGAGTTCTCAGCCGACGCCACCACGCTCGCCTGGGTCTCCAGCGCCTACCTCCTCTCGTCGGTCATCTTCCTCCTCCCTGCCGGGAAACTTGGCGACTCGCGCGGAAAGGTCACCGTCTTCATGGCCGGGATCGTGGTCTACACCGCCGGGGCTATCCTCACCATCTTCACGCCCACGATAGGCACGCTCCT
>NZ_DAQR01000080.1:36888-37421 GCF_002502935.1 Methanoculleus sp. UBA413 | reverse complement strand
GTGGCCCTGATCACCCACCTCTACCCGGCCGGGGAGCGGGGCTATGCGATCGGGCTCAACATCACAGCCGTCTACGCCGCGCTCTCGCTCGGGCCGTTCCTCGGGGGCATCCTGACCCAGTTCTTTGGCTGGAGGAGCATCTTTGTCGTGACCGCGCTCATCGCCGCCCCGGTCCTCTTCTCTGCAGACAAATTCCCGGCGTTCCTCAACGATCGGCACCGCGAAGACTTTGACATCCCCGGGCTGGTCCTCTCGTCGGCCCTGATCCTCTGCCTCTTCCTGGGTCTGGCCAAAGCGACCACCCCGACCGGCCTCGCACTTCTCGCGGCAGCCCTCCTGCTCGGGGTGGCCTTCTACCGGGTGGAGCGGCGGCACCCCGCCCCCCTCCTTCCGGTCTCGCTGCTTGCGTCGAACCGGGTCTTTGCCTCGTCAAACCTCGCCGCCCTGATCAACTACAGCGCCACGTATGCGGTCGGGTTCCTCCTCTCCCTCTATCTCCAGTACATCCGTGGCTACGAACCCGCCGCCGCAGG
>NZ_DAQR01000080.1:35453-36840 GCF_002502935.1 Methanoculleus sp. UBA413 | reverse complement strand
GCCGCCCTGATCAACTACAGCGCCACGTATGCGGTCGGGTTCCTCCTCTCCCTCTATCTCCAGTACATCCGTGGCTACGAACCCGCCGCCGCAGGCACCCTCCTCCTGGTCCAGCCGGTCATCCAGATCTTCGTCGCCCCGGTGGCGGGCCGCCTTGCCGACCGGATACGCCCCGGGCTCATCGCCGCAGGAGGACTCGCGCTCTCGGCCGCCTGCCTCTTCGGCCTTGCCGCGCTCTCGGAGACGACGCCGGTTGCGGCGATCATCGTGATCCTGGCCGTCCTGGGCGTCGGGGTCGGGCTCTTCTCGTCCCCGAACACCACCGCCGTCATGGGGAGCGTGGGGAAGCGCTACTATGGGAGCGCATCCGCGATGGTTGCGATGATGCGGTCGCTTGGGATGATGATGAGCATGGGGCTGGTCCTCGTGGTCTTTGCGGTCATCATGGGGTCGACCGTCGTCACACCGGCGATATTCCCGGAGTTCCTTGCGAGCATGAACCTGATATTCCTGGTATTTGCGGTTCTTTCGGTATTCGGCATCTTCTTATCCCTCAAAAAGAATGATTGAGGCTAAGGACGTGTCGTTTCAAAGAGAGGACCCCCTGGAACCCTAAAGAAACCGTTAAAGCCCCGGAGACCCTCTGATCTTTTTATCAGATGGAGCTCGCGATTGGGAAGGCCGGGGACCGTGACATCACGGTCGATGCCCAGGAGGTGGTCACAGGACGGACCTGCATCATCGCGCAGTCGGGTGCCGGGAAGAGCTGGGGCATCGCGGTCCTCTGCGAGCAGCTCCTCCAGGCGCGGATCGGGTTCTGCCTCATCGATACGGAGGGCGAATACTTCTCGCTCAAGGACCGGTTCTCCCTCATCTGGATCGGCTCAGGCGAGAGCTGTGACGCGGAGATCGGGAAGACTGATATCAGGGAGGTGATGCACGACGCGATCCGCTCCCGGACGGCGGTGATCTTCGATGTCTCGGAGGCAGAGGATATGCGCGACGAGGTGGCGAAGCTTGCCGAGATCCTCTACGACCTGGAGAGTAGACTGAAGCAGCCCTTCCTGCTGATCGTGGAGGAGGCTGACAAGTTCATCCCCCAGATTGGCGTCTCCATAAAAAAGATTGAGGAGATCTCCCGCCGGGGGCGGAAACGCGGGCTCGGGTTGATGGTCGCGACGCAGCGCCCGTCGCTCGTGGCAAAGAATGTCCTCTCGCAGTGCAACAGCCAGATCATCGGGAAGCTCTCGATCGAGAACGACTTAAAGGCAGTCAGCCTCTTCTTCTCGTCCCGGAAGGAGGTCGAGGAACTCGCAGAGCTTGAGCCGGGGGAGTTCTTCGTGATGGGCGGGCTCTCCCGGGAGAAGGTGAAGATGAAGTTCCGCGA
>NZ_DAQR01000080.1:34707-35163 GCF_002502935.1 Methanoculleus sp. UBA413 | reverse complement strand
GAGGAGGCGCTCGATATCGCGAAGGGTAAACGGAAGCGCCGGTTCCGGATACTCGAACCTGAAGAGCGGATCGTCTCCGGAGAGCGGGTCTACAGGCCGCTTCTTGCGGTGGAGGTCCGCTACCTCGGCGGGTTTATCCGGAAGACGACGAAGACCGCGTCGTTCGTCCTCGACGCCTGCACCGGCTGTATCGTCGAGCTGGACCGCGGGATGAAGGTCAGGCCCGGGTTCTCTGAACTCCTGGGGCTCGATGAGGCGGCGGTGAAGATCGTCGCAGGGCTTGCGAACGGCGGCTCGACGGTGGCCGAGATCGAGGCCGACACCCACCTCACGCCCGGCGTGGTGAAGAAGGCGGTGAAGCAGCTCAGCGAGGCAAAGCTCATCACCGAGGTGAAGACGATGGGCAGCGCAGTGGTGTATGTGCCCCTGCTCACCGAGGAGATCCCGGGGCTGCAC
>NZ_DAQR01000080.1:33629-34454 GCF_002502935.1 Methanoculleus sp. UBA413 | reverse complement strand
ATCCTGAAAGGGCTTGAGCCGACGGCCGAGATCGTCGGGCTTGAGACGATCTACTACCCGGTCTATGAGATCTGGTTTGCATCGGAGCACGGGGAGCGCTCGATCGTCCTCGACGGCATCTCCGGAAAGGAACTCCCTCTCCCGGTATCCTGACCGGAGCACTTATCCATGCCTGGGTCGACATGAGATCGTGTGCCCTCACCCGCCCCCCGGGGGGCGGGTGAGGGGAAGGAGAACTTGTTATGGATTCGTACCGATGCACACTCTGCGGCTACATCTACAACCCCGCGATCGGGGATTCTGCCCGCGGCGTTAAGCCGAACACAGCCTTCGAAGACCTCCCTGCAAACTGGAGATGCCCCCGGTGCGGCGCGGCGAAGAGCCGGTTCGTGAAGGTCTGAGAAGCGGTCCAGTTCCGGACCACTACAACCTGTCTATTCTTTCAGAAGGCCCGGGAGTCTCCTGGTCCCGCGTGAGGCGGGAGAGGAAGGTTATCACCGTCGTCTCCTGCACCAGAACCACAAGATAAGGTGGTGCAAATGCTCCAGTAAACCCCCTTTTCTCTAGTGGAGCATTTCATCTAATATTTCCTATGAAAACCACCCGATTTGGCGAGTGGGGGTCATGGCTCTGTTTGTGCCCCGGGTCCGGCTTGTGCGGGGAGGGGGTCTCCCCCTCCCCTGCCCCCACCCCCCAGGATGATAGCCACCACGGTCCCCTGCCCGGGCTCGCCCGGAGAGCGTAGCCTGATGGTTGGTTCGTGTGCACCTTCGCCTCACGCGAGCGGTTGGTGATCCGCATCAGGACCCGCAACATAAGGTGAAA
>NZ_DAQR01000080.1:27609-33427 GCF_002502935.1 Methanoculleus sp. UBA413 | reverse complement strand
CAGGACCCGCAACATAAGGTGAAATGGTCCACTAGTGGAGCATTTCATCTAATATTGCCTGTGCAATATCGCCTCTCACGTTGAGCGCGAAGCCTTGATGCCCGTGTATCCCCAATCAGAACCCTTCGCGCTCTTCGCGTCTTCGCGTGCGGCTGGCGATCACGCCCACGCACCCTCAAGGTAAGGTGAAATACTCCACTAGCCCATCACCCGAACCTGAAGACCCAGAGCCCCTCCCCGGCGATCTCCCGCCCGGCCAGATGCTCAAGTTCGTGGTCGATCCCGTAGGCGGTGGAGCCGGAGAAGGTCATCTCCGCAACCTCGAGTTCTTCGGTCCTGATCTCGCGCTCGAGCGGGTTGACGGTCATCCTGATGACCCGGTCGGCGCCGAGGCGCACCCGGTAGGGCCGCTCGACCAGCAGCCGGGCAGGGACCTCACCGCACTTCTCGAGCCGGTGGACCGTGCCTTCACGGTCAAGGAGCACCGGGTTTGTGAAGAGGTAGATCTCCTCGAGGGAGTAGCCGGTCCGGCTCTCGTCGTCGTAGACCGTGGTCTTCTTCACCGCCGATATGGCGGTGACATCCCCCGAGGCGTAACTCCAGTCACCCCCGTAGCGGAGCGAGAAGAGGAGGGGGATGAGGGCGTCGGCCGGTATGCCGAACCGGTCGGCAAGCGCGGCCTCTGTGGCGGCAAAGGCGATCTGTCGTGGAATGTCGCTCTCCATCGGTTATCCCCTGGGCGGGCCGGGATAAAATACCCTGCCCCGCTATCGGGGGAAGACGTGGACCGCCGAGGCCTTGAAGGTGACATGGGCCTCTTCCCCTTCGGCGAGGCCCAGGCGGGCGACGCTCTGCCGGGTCAGGACGGCGACGAAGGGCAGGCCTGCGTTGACAACGACTCGTGAGAAGATGCCGTTCTGCTGGATCTCGGTCACCGATCCTGAGAAGGCGTTTACGGCGCTCGACTCAAACGCCTCACGGGAGACGATCATCTCCTCGGGCCTGATGCCGACGCAGACGTCGCCCTCGACCGCGGTGACGGTCCGGAGGGTGATGGCGCCAAGGTCGATCGTCGCCTCCCCGTCCCTGACCCTCGAGACCCCGTAGAAGACGTTCTCCATGCCGGTGAAGGCGGCGACGAACTCGGTGGCTGGCTTCCTGAAGACCTCGTCCGGCGTCCCTGTCTGGGCGATCCTCCCGTCCTGCATCACCGCCACCCGGTCGGCGAGGGCGAAGATATCCTCAAAGTGGTGGGTGATGTGGACGACCGTCGTCCCGGTCGCCCGGTGGACGGCTTTGAGTTCCCGCCTGAGCCGGTCCCGGGTGACGGCGTCGAGCGCCGAGAGCGGTTCGTCCAGGAGGAGGACGCGGGGCCGGAGGACAAGCGCTCTGGCGATTGCGGCCCGCTGCTGCTCGCCGCCCGAGAGCGTCCCCGGGGTGCGGTCGAGGAGGTGGCCGATCCCGAGCAGGTCTGCAGTCTCAGAGACCAGCTCCCTGATCCGGTCTGGTTCAGTCTTTCGCTGCAGGAGGCCAAACCCGATATTCTCTTCCACGGTGAGGTGGGGGAAGAGCATGTAGTCCTGGTAGACCATCCCGATCCCCCGGTCCTTCGGGTCGGTGCGGGTGATATCACGGCCGTCGAGGCTGATCGTCCCCGAAGCGGGCGCATAGATCCCCGCGATCGTCTCAAGGAGGATGGTCTTTCCCGCACCGGTCGGCCCGAGGATGATGAAGTACTCTCCGTCGTCGACGGTCAGGTCCACGCCGTCGAGGGAGAACTCCCCGAGGGAGAGGGAGAGTCCCCTGACATCGAGCATCAGAAGATCCCCCGGCTGTCGCTGTAGCGCTCAAAGACCGCAAGCGACGCCACCGATATGACGATCAGGATGACCGACGCGGCGATGGCAAGGTCGAGGTCTCCGGTTGACATGTTCAGGAAGAGCGCAATAGGCAGGGTCTCGGTCTTCATCTGGGTGGCTCCCGCGAGCATGAGGACCGCACCGAACTCGCCGATGGACTTAGACCAGGTGATGACGAGACCGGCGACGATGCCGCTCCTGGCCAGCGGGAGGGCGACCTGGCGAAACGCCCCCCACTCGGTGCATCCGAGCGTCCGGGCGACGTGCTCGTAGCGGGGGTTGATCGTCTCGAAGGCGGACCGGGTGACCCTGACCATGTAGGGGAGGTTGACGAAGAACTGGGCGACGATGATCCCGAGCGGGGTGTAGATGACGTCGAGCCCCGTGGCCGAGAGCATCCGCCCGAACGTCGAGGGACCGTAGAAGATGAGCAGCGCCACGCCCGCAACGAGCGGCGGGAGGGCGAGCGGGATATTGAAGATGCTGTTGATGAGCCCCTTGCCCGGAAACGAGAACCGGGCGAGGGAGTAGGCGACCGGGACGGCGGCGACTACACAGAGGGTGGTCGAGATCACCGATGTGATGAGCGAGAGTTTGATGGCAAAGAGGATCTCGGGGGAGGTGAGGCTCTCGATGAGGGCCGGGAGCGGCGGGTAGACCACGAGGCCGACGATGACGACGACCATGTAGGCGACCAGACCGAACAAGACTGCGAGAAAGAGCGCCTTAAATGCGGAGGGGCGGGAGAGGGCATCCCGGTTCGGGGGCACGGCCGACCAACCTAGAATGATGCGCTCTGCCGCCTGATCTGTTCGACGTGCCGGGGCGTCACCCACCCTGATCCTGCGTCAGGAACGCTGTCAAACTCAGGGATGTAGGGCCTGATGTCGAGGACCGGCGTCCCGTCCAGGAGGTCGACGCCCTCGACGGAGACCCGTCCTTCGTCGATCCCAAGAACCCTGACGACCGACACCCCGAGCCGGTTCGGGCGGTTGAAGTGCCGGGTCGCAAAGATACCGTGCGGCTCGGCGCCGTCGATGAGCGGCCGTTCGCTGAGTTCTTCGCCGGCGGCCCGGTGGAACCGGTAGATGAGGATGATGTGGGAGAACTCCGCGAGTGCCGCGAGCCCGTCCCGGAACTCAGGGTAGACCTCCACCGTCCCGCGGGCGGTGGAGAAGATGCTCTGGATCGGGGTGGCGGTCGGGTCCGAAAAAGGGGTGCGGGCAATCCCGACAGCCCTGCAGGAGTAAGCTTCGCTCTCCTTCATGGCTCGATCCCCGCGTACGCCGGGTCCGGGTAGGTCGGGAACCCGTGCTTTGCAAAGATCGCCTTCCCCTCATCGGATGTGACGAACGTAGCGAACTGCCGGGCGGTGTCCGGCTGCGTCGTGAAGGTGGTCTGCCCAATCGGGACGATGAGGGTGAGGCCGTCTTCCTGCGCCAGATCGATGGTATCCATCTTCTCGGGGTTGATCATGTCGAGCGTGAGGAGCGCGGCATCGGCGGTGCCCATGTTCATCGCGACCACCACTTCATTGATCGTCGGTGCCCGGAGAACGACGTTCTTCTCAACGGCGTCGAGGATACCGTGCTTCTGGAAGAGTTTGTCGCCGGCCCTGCCGATCGCGGTGGATTCTGCGCCGCCGAGCGCGATCTTCAGCCCCGGCCGGGCGAAGTCGTCAACCGAGGTGATATTCTGCGGGTTCCCCTTCTGGACGGCGATGATCGGGACATGGTAGGCAACGTACCCGGGTTCTCCGACCAGCCCCTTATCCTGTGCTATCCGGTAGTCAGGCGTCCCGCCGGGGATGAAGGCGTCACCCTTCCGGGAGAGTTCCATCTGGCTGATGAGCGTGCCCGAACCGGCGAAGTTGTACTCGACGTTGATACCGGTCTTCTCGGTGAACGCCGCTCCGATCTCGTTCATCGGCTTCTTGAGGCCTGCGCCGGAGTAGACGAGTATCGATGTATCGGTCGCACCGGGGGTGGTGTTGTCGCCGGTGGCCGGCGCCTGCTGGGATGTGCATCCCGCCGTGCAGAGGAGGCCGGCGAGGATGACGATGGTAATCAGTGCTATGGCTTTTTTCATCATGGATACCGTTCAGTATCCACTCCGGCGATATTAAAGTGCTATAGTTTACTTCTCTGTTATGTAAATATTGTTAACTTAATATTCTCCCATATTAACAGAACCGATCGTCAGACCGCATGGTGCGGGCGGCCCCTGATGTCGTGGTCAGCCATCCGGCGCGCTCGTCGGGATAGGCGTCGAACGCCGGGACGTAGGGCTTGATATCGAGGACCGGGGTGCCGTCCAGGATATCCACGTCCTCGACGGTGAGCGTCGCTCCATCGACGGCGATCAGCCTGAGCATGGAGATCCCGATGGCGTTCGGGCGTCGGGGCGCCCGGGTCGCAAAGACGCCGCGTGGTGTTTTGTCGAGGAACGGGACCACTTCGAGCGAGTAGCCGTTGGAACGGTGGAAGTGGTAGAGGACGATGATCCGGGAGAACCCTGCGAGGTCTTGTAAGCCGGCGGCACAGGCCGGGTCGAGCTCGATCGTGCCCCGGACGCCCCGGGCGCCGACGGGCTGGATGGGCATATCCCTGGGGTCGCTGAAGGGGGAGTGGACGGTGCCGATCGGGGTGAATACGATCTCGGTCATGGATATCACTCGAAAGGGTGTTGTCCGGCAAAAACGAAGAGGGTTTGTGTACAGGCAGACTTGTGGGAGACGAGGCGCCGTTGGGTGCGAACTGATGAAGCCTCGCGCGAAGAAGGGTCATCCGGCTTCTCATACCCCTCGTTGAATCGGAGTGCCGGGGCAAGCTGACAAGATCTCACGCGAATGCCGCGAAGTTCGGTTGCTGGGCGGTATCGTCCCCTTCGCGCTCTTCGCGCCTTCGCGTGAGATTTCATCACGGTGGATAGAGCCTCGCGCGTTGCCCGCGAAGCCGCGAAATCCAGTTTCCGGGCGCTGAGAACTCACATTGAGGCGTCACGTGAGGCCGCATCATTGTCGGCTGTCAAAATTAGCGAAGTACTGGTGCCGAAGGCTCATGGCGCGCTTACCGCGGAAGGCGGGTTACATCGCTATTAACGGGTTTTGGCCTTCTCAGCGGTGATCCGGGCCCGGAGGTCCCGTGCGGCACCTGTGATATCCTCCTGCCCGACGACCGCCGATATCACCGCTACCCCGTCGGCCCCTGCGGCGATGACGTCGCCGACGTTTTCCGGGTTGATGCCGCCGATCGCGACGAGGGGGAGGGAGACTGCGGAGCGGAGCGCGGAGAGCATGGATAACCCGTGGCCTGGGCCTGCATCGTCCTTGGACGTGGTCGGGAACGTGGGGCTGAGCGCCACGTAATCGGCTCCTGCCGCGGAGGCGCGGACCGCCGCGGCGACTGACCCCACCGAGGCCCCGATGACGAACCCGGGCGGAGCGATCCTTCGCGCGTGCTCGATGGGGAGGTCGCTCTCGCCGAGGTGGACCCCGTCGGCACCGGCCGCGAGGGCTACGTCGAGACGGTCGTTCACGATGAAGAGCGCGCCGGCGTCATAGGTGATCTCGCGGATGGCAGTGGCCGCGGTGAGGAGGTCGCGGCCGGAGAGTCTCTTGTCGCGGAGCTGGATCACGTCAGCACCGCCGGCGACGGCACGCTGCGCGATCCCGGCGTGGGAGAGGCCGTGTCCAACTCCCTCATCGGTGATCACGTAGAGGTCATACGCCATGGGGTCCCTCGAGCCGTGCATGCTCCGCAAGGTCGCCGGGGGTGAGCACGGAGAGTTCGTCAAAGAGTGCCGTCCGGAACGAGTACGGCCCGCGTGCCCCTGCCGCGGCCCGCTCCCCAGCCAGGCCGAAGGCCGCGAGCGCCGCCGCCGATGAGACCGCGTAGTCGTCTGCGATCGCGGCGAACGCCCCGGTGACCGATGCGGCCATGCATCCGGTCCCGGAGAGG
>NZ_DAQR01000080.1:25235-27345 GCF_002502935.1 Methanoculleus sp. UBA413 | reverse complement strand
CGCATTCCCGCACCGTCTCGACGGGATCACCCGCAATGCCGCCTGAGTCCACACCCCTGACGCTCCCGCCGGTTCCGGCGAGAACCCCGATCTCGCCTGCGTTCCCTTTCAGGACGGCGACGTCAAGGGAGTCGAGGAGCCGCCAGGCGGTCTCGGTCCGGAACCGGGTCGCCCCCGCACCCACGGGGTCGAGGATGACCGGGATGCCGAGAACGTTCGCCCGGCGGCCGGCGATGAGCATCGCATCGACCTGCCCTTGCGAGAGCGTCCCGATGTTGAGGACGAGGGCACCCGCGGCGGAGACCATCTCGGCGACCTCTTCGGGGGCCTCGGCCATCACCGGGGCTGCCCCGGCAGAGATCGTGATGTTCGCACAGTCGTTGATCGTGACGCTGTTCGTGATATGGTGCACCAGGGGGCGGTGCGACCGCACGGCGGCAAGGAGGCCGGCGAGGATCGAGCCGTCCATGAGGTTTGCTGATGAGTCTTCTCTCGTGTTGCCCGGCATAACTACCCTATCTATTTCTGCGGCAATCGCATAAAACCGGCGTTGCCGGGAAGCCGGAACGCACCGGTTTTTGGCGCTCGTCTGCGTCCTGTCTCAGCACTTCGCTAAGATTTTTGGGGAAACCAACCGGAGGTCCAACCGCCGACTTCCCCTCGCGGCCTTCGCGTGAGACTCTATTGCCCCCTTACTGAAAACTCCGCGGAAGCACGCAAAGTTTGGTAATGGGGGTAGGCAATCCCCGTCAAGGCTTCGCGTCTTTCGCGCGAGGCTGTATCGTTATCCCCATCCACTAACTCACGCGGAAGGACGCGAAGATCTGTCCGGGTACCTGCAACACCCCTTCGCGGCTTCGCGGCCTTCGCGTGAGGCCTTGTTCGTTACTCTTGTACATCACCTCACGCGGAAGCATGCGGAAGTGCGCGAAGTCCGGGTGCTACCGACTCCTCGTTGCAGCGTCGCACGCGCCACATCGCTGCTGGGCGCCAAAATGAGTGAAGTACCGGGAAGAGAACCGGTCAGGTGTATCGAGATCGGGACCTCTCACGCCAGATCATGCCGCCGGAGGAACTCACGGACCTTCCGTGACTCGATCCAGCCCCGGTCCAGCTGCGTGATGTACTCATTGATCCGCTCAACCTGGGCGCGGACGATCGCCGCCGTCTTCTCATCGTCCAGCAGTTCCGCTCTACCGAGGATCACCTGCAGGGGCTGGCGGATGTGGTCGCCGAGGACGGCGAACTGCTCGATGTTTCGTTCGATCTGCTCGAACGCCTGCCGGCGAAGGTGCTCGTTCTGTTTTCGTTCGGTGATATCCCTCCCGACCACCTGGACGCCGACCACCCTCCCGTGCTCCATGATCGGGGACTCGTTCAGTTCGACGAACGCCGCCGTCCCGTCTTTGCGGCGGAACTCGACCTCGAGCCCCTCGACCGGCTCACCCCGGGCTATCTTCTTCTGCCCCTCTTTCCATGCGGCGAGCGAGGAGGGGCTGACGAAGTTGCGGCACCATGAGCCTACCAGTTCTGCGGGGGTGTAGCCGAGGATGCGCTCTACGGCCGGAGAGATATAGGTGATTCCGCCCTCATGGTAGCAGGTGTAGATCATATCGAAGCTCCGTTGCGCGATCTCGCGGAACTTCTCCTCGCTCATCATGAGCGCCTCTTCAGCCACTCTCCGCTCGATACCCTGCGCCAGGACGTTTGCTGCCGCCTGGACGAAGTTGATGTCGTCACGGGTGAAGATCCGGCGCATCCGTGTGTGGGCCCCGAGCACCCCGTATGGCGCCTTATCTCCCTGGATGATGACGCTGATGCCGCTCATGATCTCCTCGTCCCGGAGGAGGGCAGGGCCGTGGAACCTTGTTTCGGTCCTGAAGTCATCGACAATCACCGGTTTCCCGGAGAGAAGCGTATATCCTGCCTGGGAATCGGCTCCCCCCTCAACCCTTCTCATGCCGGTCTGGGCGCTGTCAAACCCGACAGCCGCCTCAAGCAGGAACATCTCCTCGTCGGGAAGGTACCGCAGCACCTTGACGTACTCGACCCCCAGGTGTTCGGCCACCGTCCTGACCACGGCATTCATCAGTTCCCGGGACCCGGCCCC
>NZ_DAQR01000080.1:0-24941 GCF_002502935.1 Methanoculleus sp. UBA413 | reverse complement strand
TGTTTTCTCGCGGTGACATCAAGGTTGATCCCGGCCCAGAGAATGATCTGATCGTTCTCGTCCCGGACGGGAGCCCCCCGGGAGAGGATGGTGCGGTGGCCCCTGTCGGGGTCCGCGACGACCAGTTCGCGGTCCCACCGGCACCCGGTATTGAGGCAGCGTTTCCAGTCGTCGAGCACCCCGGCTGCATCCTTGAGCGGTATGCAGTCCATCAACCCGGTCCGCCGACATTCCTCGAGCGTCGTCCCGGCGAGGTTAAGGAACGAGGCAGAAACGTAGAGAGCAGTCCCGTCCAGCTCACAGATCCAGATCCCGTACGGGAGCATCTCCCCGATACTGGCGTAGATCAACTCGGGCCTGACCTGTGCTGCCGTATCTAAAGCGCTCCGCGCCGCCTCGTCGCGTTCGGGAGTAACATCCCGGAACCGGATGAGCATCATTCCGGCGTACGGTTCACCGGTCATCACCCGACAGGAGAACGAGAACCAGCGCATCCCACCGTGAGAGGGCTGCATCCGGCAGGTGACATGCGATACCTCCCGCCGGCACCGGAGCGTTTCGATTATCCGACCGACAGAGTCCCCCTCTTCGAAGAGCGGTGCGAGGTGGCGGGCGATGAGGTTGCCTATCTCCATGCCTTGGGCAGCGTCATCGCCGATCCCGAACGTCTCCTGAAACGATCCGTTCAGCCGCGCGACGTTGTTATCCCGGTCAAGGATAACGACAGCATCATCCAGTTCATCGAAACAGTGGTACACTGGAGGCCTCCTGGTCAGCAGGTGCCGTATACAACAGTATTATGCCGGTTCCTAAAATATCTCTTTCTGGTTTCCCTGCATCCGCAAGCGTTTCCCGGGGTTGCAGGGACTGTCCTGGGCTTTTCCGGGATGGCCCTGCCTGGGGTGGAGAATCCCGAATTGTATCGGACTCACTATGGGATCCAAGGTGTTTGCGCTCCCGGGATACGCCGCGGGTTTGCGCCAAAACGCCGAGGGGGAGATTTGAACTCCCGAGGTGCCGAGCACCAGTGGCTTTCGAGGCCACCGCCTTCCCGGACTAGACTACCTCGGCACAGAACCGGCCTATAATATTTAGGCTCTGCGGCTATAATGGTATCGAGATATGCTCTGCAGACTCACCCTCATCCCTGACAACACCGTGCTGATCTACCGTGGCGGGCCGGACGATACCTACGAGGCCGCCCTGCTCTCTTTTGGAATCAACCCCGATACGACGTTAATCTTTTACCAGAAAAAAAGCCTGCCGCAGGATAAAAAAATCGAGGAAGAGGAGGTCAGCATATTCCTGACCGCCTCGCGCGGGTGACTTATTCGGCGCCCATCGGGCCCTTTCCGGGCTGGGTGACCATCATGTCGTCGACCCGGACGAGGAGCATGGCCGTCTCGGTCCCGCTCTTGATCGCCTGCGTCTTCACGCGCTGCGGCTCGATGACGCCTGCTTCCTGCATGTCCACGACCTCGCCGGTGTAGACGTTGAGCCCGGCGTACTTCTTGCCGTCGGCGTGGACCTTCTTCAGGGCGACGACCTTGTCGATCGGGTCAAACCCGGAGTTCTCCGCGAGCGTCCTTGGGATGACCTCGAAGGCGTTTGAGAACGCCTCGATGGCAAGCTGGACCCTTCCGCCGAAGGTTGCGGCGTAATCGCGGATACGCATCTGGAGCTCGGTCTCCACCGACCCTCCGCCGACAACGAACTTACCGTCCTCGATAGCGTCCTGGACGACACGGGCCGCGTCGTAGACCGCCCGTTCGAGTTCGTCCACCAGCAGCTGGGAGGTGCCCCGCAGGAGGATCGTGACAGCCTTCGGGTTGTCGCAGCCGGAGATGACCGTCAGGTCGGTGTCCGGGAGTTCCCCGGCCTCTTCAGCGTGACCGAGCGTCGTCGCGTTGAGCTCTTCGGGCTTGTTGACGATCGTGCCGCAGAGCGCCTTGGCGGCGAACTTCATATCGTCCTCCTTCACGTCTTCGATGGCGTAGACACCGTGCTTGGCCAGGTAATACTGCACCGCGTCGGCGATCCCCTTCTGGCAGAGGACGACGTTCGCCCCAGCGGCGACGATCGCTTCAGCAAGCTTCCTGAGGGACTCGCGCTCCTGCTCGGAGAACGCCTTCATCTGGTCGGAGGTGGTGATCTTGATCTTTGATTTCACCTGGGTCTTCGTGACCTCGAGCGGCTGGGCGATCAGGGCTACTTTCGCGTCCGTGACCTTTGCGGGCATCTGCTCAAAGACGCGCTTCTTGTCGATGATGACGCCCCTGACCAGTTCGGCGTCGTGCATCGTCTCGCCAATCTGCTTCTTGATCTTGACGTCGTCCTCGTCCACGATGTAGGTGCCCGAGTTTGTCCTGGTGGCGACCTGCCGCACAGCATCTACCACGATGCTGGAGGCCTTCTCCTTGATCGCTTCGATGGACTTGCCGGTCATGGCAGTGTCGGCGATCTTTGTGAGGGTCTCCTGGTCATCGAAATCGACCGTGATGGCCAGTTCGTTGAGGACCTCGAGGGCTTTCTCCATACCGAGCTGGTAGCCGTGCGCGATGACCGTGGGGTGGATCTCCTGGGCGAGCAGCCTCTCAGCCTCGTCCATCAGCGACCCGAGGAGCACGATCGCGGTTGTGGTGCCGTCCCCGACCTCGCCGTCCTGGGTCTCGGCAACCTCGACGACCAGCTTGCCGCCGGGGTGCTGCACCGACATCTCGTGCAGGATGGTCGCCCCGTCGTTCGTGATCACCACATCACCGCTGGAGCTGACCAGCATCTTGTCCATTCCCCGGGGACCGAGCGTTGTCCGAACGGCGGCTGCAATTGCCCTTGCAGCCATGATATTCGAGCGCTGCGCCTCGAATCCGCGCGTGCGCTCAACATTCTCCCGTAAAATAATGATGGGCTGTCCAGCAAGCATAGTATAATCCTCCTTTGTCCGTTAGGTTTGTTCAGAGGTTCTATATATAGTAATCGATAGGCCCGGCTTTCCCGGGCTTCCCGGACCGATCGGCGGGGGCTTTTTGGCCGCCGGTCGGCGCTACGCGCCTAAGATTCCCGGCTGGTTCATGGGCCGCGACGGTATGCCCGGAGAATGGCTGCAGGCGGCCTCCTCACCCCAGCCTCGATATTGCAAAGAGCGAGTGGACCGGGACGCCGTCGACCTCCCGGACACCGCGCTTGTCGAAGAGCGACCAGACCGCCACCGGCGTAGCCCCGTGCCGCCTGAGGAACTGCAGCGTCTCCGAGAGCGTCGTCCCGGTCGTGACGACGTCGTCGATGACGATGCAGCGTTGTCCTGTGATCGTGGAGAAGGTGCCCGCGAGCGACCCGGTGGGGGTCTCGCTCCGGCTGTGCTTCGCCGGGAGGTAGACCGCGAGTTTCAGCCCCTCCTCCGCGGCGATGAGGGTGGCGAGCGGGACACCTGACGGCACGATCCCGACGACCGTATCCAGCAGGTCACCGGCGCTCCGCACCCCTCCCCCCTCTGCCAGGTAGAGGAAGCGCTTGAGCATCATCATCGCCATGTCGTCCAGCAGCGTTCCGTGGCTCCCAACCGCCGTCCAGTCGATGTGGACGTCTTTTGGGGCCTCCATACCCTTCGGCTGGGTGAGCAGCCAGGTGACCGTCTCCATCGAGAGGCCCAGTTCGTCGGAGATCTGGCCCGGCGTGTGCCCTTCCGCCTGGAGCGCCTTTGCCTTCGTGATCAACTCTTCGAGCGCGGACATGGAAGAGAGGTTTCCGGCGATCTATTTAAGTTTTCGTTTAATTGGTGCACCGCAGACCGGACAATCGCCCGGCTCCCGCCAGTAGCGGCCGCACCCGCTGCACCGGTAGCGCCACTTGATCGCACGGGCAGGCCGCTGCCTGATGCTCCGGGTCGTGATGCCGAGGCGGTGCGCAACGTTCTGGATCGCGAAGTCGTCGGTGACAAGGACGGCCTCAAGTTCCAGCGCCAGCGCAAGGATGTCCTGGTCGGTCGCGGAGAGCACCCCGGCATCCCCGGTCAGGAGCGCGGCCTCGCGAACCCGGGTCAGGTCCTCTCCGCGCGGTTCCCGGACCCGGAGCCCTGTGGCAGCGAGCGCCTCAAACCGGCACTTCGCGTGGAGATCGCCGAGTTCCCCCACCACCGACGGGGTGGTCCAGGCCGCCCCTTCGACCGGGATCTCCGTAAAAAAGAACGAAGCGTCAAGAACCAGCTTCATGCCGCAAACTCCACGAGATCGTTTGCCCGGCACCCGACCGGATACCCGAACTCCGAGAGGAGCCAGCAGGCGGTCTTCGCGTGCATCGAGAGCGTGTGGGTGCTGTACTCCCCGCCGTAGCAGGCGAGGTAGATGAGGAGCTGGTCGGCGAGGTGGACGTCGACCGTGCCGGGGCTCCGGCACTCTTCGACCAGGGCACGGGCTGCCGTCCGGCCTACCTCTTCGGCGGGGAGCCCCCGTTTTCCGAGAGCGACGGCGCCCTTCGCCCCGCTCCATACCGTGACGGAACTCCCGACCCCCGGCCCCCCCTCCCGGTGGTCGAGGGTGGCGGTGCAGGGGAGACCAAGGTCTTTCTCAAGGAGGTTCCGGGCAGCGGCAGCCTGGCGTTCCACGACATGTTCCGGGAGGCCTGAGGAGCAGGAGACGATCCCGCACCCCGGCTCCTCCTCCGGGATCACGATCGGGCCCGGACGGCCCGGCTCCACCCGGGCGCGCACCCGCCCGCCTCCCCGCGGGTAGTAGCCCCGCTCGAGCACCTCGATATCGATCGAGGCCCCGGCGTGGCGGAGCACCGGCGCGAGGACGCGGTCCAGGTAGTCGATCGTCGGGCTCCACGTCACTTCGGTCCCGCCCGTGACCGTGATGCTCCCGCCGGTGCGGAGGGCGACCGGGAGCCAGGCCTGGAGGATGAGGGGTATGCTCCCGGCGGTGCCGGGGTCTATCGCGAGATCGACCTGCTGGAGCCGGCCGGGGGAGAACGTGATCTCGCTGCTCCGGATCGCAAGCCCCCGGCATTCGGCATCACAGGCCCCGGCGACCGCGCGGACCGCAGCGATATGCTGGGGGGCGAGTCCCGGGTTCGGCCGGTTCTGCCTGATCCGGGTGACGGTGACCGGAGTCCCGGAGATCGCCGATAACGCGACCGCCAGGCGGAGGACCTGCCCCCCTCCTTCCAGGTAGGATCCGTCAACAGTGAACATCTTCCGTGATCGCTGTCGCGATTGCGTTCGCGGCCGATATGAAGCTTGAGGCGTTCTCGTAGGTGTCACTGGAGACGACCGAGGAGACCCCCGCCGCCCGCAGGCGCGTATAGGCACCGCTCGCGAGCACCCCGTGGACGCAGGCCGCGTGGATCGACGCCGCTCCCTGTTCCCTGAGCATGCAGGCGGCGGTCGCGAGGGTCCCGCCGGTGGATATGATATCGTCCACGATCACGACCTCGCGCCCGGCGACATCAACGGTCTTTGGGGCGATCCTGACCTCTTCGCCCGAGAGCCTGGTCTTCTGCAGGAAGTCGCAGTCCCACCCGCCGACCGCCGCAACATCGGCAGCGAACTCGATCGCGCCCTCATCAGGGGCGAGGATCAGGGGGTTCTTCAGGTTGAGGTCGCCGACATACCCCCCGATCGCCGGGGCGATGGTGATATCCTTTGCCGGGACACCGAAGTAGTCCAGCACGCCGGGGTCATGGACATCGACCACAAACGCCCGCTCGATGCCGCTTGAGAGGGCTCTTGCGACCGCCCGGGCGCTGATCGGCTCTCCCGGGACAAACCGCCTGTCCTGGCGGGCGTAGCCGAGGTACGGCATCACCAGCGTGTTCCTTGATCGGTCGGCGGCATCGATCGCAAGAAGAGTCTGTACAAGCATATCATTATTCACGATGCTGCTGACGATCAGGGTCTCATCATCCAGGTCCCCGCACCGAAGATACATCTCTCCATCGGGAAACCTGGTGAATTTTGTCTCCGCAAGAGGAACCCCCAACTTTTCTGAGATGCGGGCTGCCAGGACCTGGGTTCGTTCCGTGCTGATTATTCTCATAGAACACCTTTGCTAGAAAGTATTTGAACGAGCATGAATAAATTATATAAGTACCAGTGCAGCAAAGAGGTAAACCCGACGATGGATTCAACGACTTCTAAAGAAATTCCGAATATTGAGCTCACGAACGATGAACTGGCGGAGATTGATGACTTCGCCGGTCTTGAGCTGAGCGCATCGTCAGATATCGACGTACCTCCGAATCTCATCGATCAGGTTATCGGCCAGGAGCATGCCGTTGAAGTGATCAGGAAGGCCGCGGTCCAGCGCAGGCACGTGATGATGATCGGCAGCCCCGGAACCGGTAAGTCGATGTTGGCGAAGGCAATGGCCGAACTCCTCCCAAAGGAGGAATTACAGGACATCCTGGTCTACCCGAACTCCGAGGATAACAATAATCCCATCATCAGGACCGTGCCTGCCGGTCGTGGCAAGCAGATCGTCGGCGCCCACAAGATGGAGGCGAGGAAGAAGATCCAGATGCGGAGCACTCTCATCATGCTCCTCATCATCGGTATCGTCGTCTATGCGATCCTCGCGTCCCAGTGGCTCATGGGTATCATCGCCGCCGCGTTCGTCTTCATGGCGCTGAAGTACTCGACGCCCCGCGAGGAGACGATGGTCCCAAAGCTCCTGGTCTCCCACGACCCGAACACCCCCGCGCCGTTTGTCGATGCCACCGGCTCGCATGCGGGCGCCCTGCTCGGCGACGTCAGGCACGACCCCTTCCAGAGCGGCGGCCTCGAGACGCCTTCCCATGACCGCGTCGAGGGCGGCGCCATCCACCGGGCACACGGGGGCGTGCTCTTCATCGATGAGATCAACACCCTCACCCCGCACTCCCAGCAGAACCTGCTGACCGCGCTCCAGGAAGGCAACTTCCCGATCACCGGCCAGAGCGAGCGCTCGAGCGGCGCGATGGTCAGGACCGAGCCGGTCCCCTGCCGGTTCGTCATGATCGCGGCAGGCAACCTCGACGCCATCCAGGGTATGCACCCGGCGCTCCGGTCACGTATCCGGGGCTACGGCTACGAGGTCTACATGCGGGAGACGATGGAGGACACCCCGGAGAACCGCAGGAAGTTCATCAGGTTCATCGCCCAGGAGGTCAAGAACGACGGGAAGATCCCGCACTTCGACCGGGACGCCATGCTCGAGATCCTCCGCGAGGCCAGGCGCCGCTCGAACCGGAAAGGTCACCTGACCTTAAAACTCCGTGACATGGGCGGGCTCATCAGGGTGGCGGGCGACCTCGCCCGGCAGGAGGGCGCGGACTTCACCACGGCAAAGCACGTCATCGCCGCGAAGAAGACCGCTCGTTCGATCGAGGACCAGATCTCGGACGAGTACATCAGGCGGAGCCGCGACTACGATATCACCGTCGTCGAAGGCACCCGGGTCGGACGGGTGAACGGGCTTGCCGTGATGGGGAACGATTCAGGCTCGGTGCTCCCGGTGATGGCAGAGGTGACCCCGAGCCAGGGGGCGAACGGCACGGTGATCGCGACCGGCATGCTGAAGGATATCGCCAAGGAGTCGATCACGAACGTCAGCGCCCTGATCAAGAAGTTCACGGGCAAGGATATCAGGAACATCGACATTCATATCCAGTTCATCGGGACCTACGGCGGCGTTGAGGGCGACTCGGCCTCCGTGACCGTCGCGACGGCGGTGATCAGCGCCATCGAGGATATCCCGGTGCGCCAGGATGTCGCGATGACCGGGTCGCTCTCGGTCAGGGGCGACGTCCTCCCGATCGGCGGGGTCACCTACAAGATCGAGGCTGCAGCGAAGGCCGGGATCAAGAAGGTGATCATACCGCGGTCGAACCTGGACGACGTCCTCATCGAGGACCGCTACCGCGCGATGGTCGAGGTGGTCCCGGTCGACCACATCGAGGAGGTCCTCCAGAACGCGCTTGTGCCCGAGAACCGCGAGGGGTTCTTTGCGAAACTCAGGAAGATGGCGGTCAACCCGACGACCGGCATGTTCGACTCAACCGTCGGGCGTTCTGTGATCTGATCTCCTACAGGACCACCCCCCCTTTAAAGATGATGAGGAGATCGCCGCCGCACGCAGAAGTACGCGGTGCAGGAGATAGCAATCTCACGGGCATCGTGCACGTCTGCGTGAGGCAACGTTACATACACAATCGGATGTAGTGATACACTATGACTGAGGCAAGATACTATGACATCAGGTGCGTAAAGGGCGAGATCACCCTGATCGATATCGATAACGGTGTGATCGAGTCCGCAGGCACCTCATACTTTGATCGGGCCGTGGTCAGGGTGCTCGGGTCGAAAGGCTGGGGTATCCTCACCCGCGACCATGTTGAGATCGACTCGAAGCGCGAGATCGACGCCCTCGTCGAGGCGGCGGCGCGCCTCTCGGCGGTCACCGGGGACCAGGTAGACCTTGCCGATGCGCCGCGCGCCCTCCTCCCGGTTCCGCCGCTTGGAGAGGATCCCCGGGACGTCGACCTTGAGGAGAAAACCCGGTTGCTTGCCGGGATCGAGAGCGCGGCCCGGGTTCCGGAGGTGGCGAACACCCGGGCCCGCTACACCGAGGGGATCGACTCGGTCCGGTTCCTGGACTCGAGCGGGAACGAGTTCTCGTACGAGGCGGTCAGGTCCGGGTTCTCGGTCATCGCTATCGCCTCCAGGAACGGGATGATGCAGATGGGGAGCGAACGCGACCACATCACCACCGGGTTCAACCTCCGGGATAAGCAGGACCTCGGGCGGAAGGCGGGGGAGGTCGCTGTCTCGCTTTTGGACGCAAAACTCGCGAAGGGCGGAACGAAGCGGGCCGTGCTCGACCAGGAACTGGCGGGCGTCTTCACCCACGAGGCTGTCGGCCACGCAAGCGAAGGCGACCTCGTCCGCGAGGGTGCATCGGTCCTTGCGGGGAGGATCGGTGAGCGGATCGGGTGCGAGGGGCTCGTGATCGTGGACGATCCCTCTCTCCACGAGTTCGGGTTCATCCCGGTGGACGCAGAGGGCGTGGCGGTGCGGCGGACCGAGGTCATCCGCGACGGTATCCTCACCTCCTACCTCCACAACCGGGAGACGCTCGCGGCGGTCGGGAACGGAGTGCCCGGCCACGCCCGCGCCGAGCACGGGGCGCCGCCGATCGTCCGGATGAGCAACACCTTCATCGAGAACGGCGATGCGACCTACGATGAGATCATAGCCGAGTGTAAGGACGGTATCCTGCTGATCGGGTCCCGGGGCGGCCAGGTCGACCCCGGGCGGGGGGTGTTCCAGTTCAACGCCGAGTACGGCTACCTGATCGAGGGCGGCGAGACGACCGATATGGTCAGGGACGTCTCGCTCTCGGGCGAGATCCTCACGACGCTTCATGACATCACCCTGCTTGGGAACGACCGGAAGATGAGTCCGGGATACTGCGGCAAAGGAGGACAGACCGTGCCGGTAAGCGACGGCGCGCCGCACATCCTGCTTGAGAACGCGACGGTAGGAGGACGTGGAATATGAACGGAGATGACCTTATCGAGAAGGTCCTCCGGGAGGGTGAGAGGCAGGCCGACGAGGTCGAGGTCTTCTACGCCCGGGGGCAGAGTATCAGTGCCGGGATCAAGAAGGGGATCCTTGGCACCGCCGAAGAGTCGGAGACCTGGAGCATGACCATCCGGGCCGTCAGGGATGGGCGGATAGGGTTTTCGAGCACCAGCGACCCCGACCGGTGGAAGGAGTGCCTCAACGCGGCGCTTGCAAGCGGGAGGATCGCCACCCCGCAGGAGTGGGGCGGGCTCCCGAAACCGGCCGGCATGACGGGCACCGCGTCCTCGGCCGACCCGGGCCTGGTTGTCGGGATAGAGAATGCGGCGGGCATGGTCGAAGACCTCCTTTCGGGTGCGGCGGAGCACCCGGTGGAGGTCATCGGCGGGGGCGCCGACCTCGGCCGGTCGCACCTGGAGATCGCGAACACAAACGGCGTCCTCTACAGTACGGAGAGGACGGTGGCGGCGGTCTCCCTCGAAGCGATCAGGGAGCAGTCCACGGGGTATGAGTTCGACGCCTCCCCGTTCCTTGCCGATATCAGCGCCCGGGCGGTCGGGGAGGCGGCGGCCTCCCTTGCCGCTCGCTCTCTCGGGGGCCGTGAAGTCGAGACCGGGCGCTACGACATCGTTCTCTCGCCCATTGCGGCCGCAAGCATCCTCGGGTACGTCCTCATCCCGGCGCTCTCCGGGCGGAACGTGAAGGCCGGGAGGTCGTTTTTTGCCGACAAAATCGGGGAGCAGGTCTTCGATGAGCGCCTCTCGGTCTACGACGACCCCTTTGCTCCCGGCCTTGGGAGCACCACCTGGGATGCAGACGGCGTCCCCACACGGCGCCTGGTCTTCGTGCAGCAGGGGGTGCTCGAGCGGTTTGCCTACGACCTCAAGACCGGCTACCGCTACGGCGAGGAGAGCACGGGGAGCGCCGTGCGGTCAGGGAGCGGGGAGCCCGGCATCGGCGTTCACAACCTCTTCATCGACGGTCCGCGGATGAAAGAGCCCGGCGACGAGCGGGCGGTCTGGATCCACGATGTCGTGGGCGCCCATACCGCAAATCCCTTCTCCGGCGACTTCTCGGTGGAGATCTCAAACCCCTTCTGGATGGAGGGCGGGGAACTGGTCGAACCCATCCGGACCGCGATGTTTGCAGGAAACGTCTTTGAGATGCTCCGGGATATTGGAGGGCTTGGAAAAGACGATCGGAGGGTCGGACGGCTGACTCTTCCATCAATACGCTTAAATAACCAGCAGATCATTGGTAAATAAATGATGGAAGAGCTCCTCGCAATCCTCCTGGCAGTGGCGATAGCGGCGGCGATCTACTACCTCATGAAGAAATCCCTGACCCTCATCATCAACGCCATCGCCGGGCTCATCACGCTCTGGCTCCTGAACGCCTTTGAGGTCCTGGCGTGGTTCGGCGCCCCCGACGTCCAGATCAACCTGGTGACGGTCCTCGTCTGCGCCCTCGGTGGGCTCCCGGGCGCCATGATCGTGGTCCTGCTCCACCTCTTCGGGATTACGCTCTGAGGAGCGGTCTTCGGGGGGCTGTTCTTCTACGCTTCCCCCTTCCCCCCCAGGTTGTTATACACCCAACTTTCCGCAGTAAGAGTTCTGGCCCGGCATTTTTCTCACATTCCCCTCGCTAAATCAGAGTACCCCGGCAAGCTGACAAGGTCTCACGCGAAGCCGCGAAGAACGCGAAGGACTGTCTTTCATCCCCCGTCCCCCTTCGCGCGCTTCGCGTCTTCGCGTGCGGCTGGCGATCACGCCCACGCACCTGTGACAGACGGTGAACCGGGCCACTCGTTCATTATTCCAGGACGGGATCGTCTTACTGCGGAAGGTGGGATACACTGTTCACGCGAAGGAGAGCGTAGCAATTCCACGTCTTTCGCGGCTTCGCGGCCTTCGCGTGAGTGAACCCGTAGCGTGTGGGATTATTCGTTGCTCTGGCCCACTACCGCCTCCCCTCTAAAACAGGCTCGCCTCAGAGTAGACCATGATCCGGTCCTCCAGGATCTCGAACGGTTTGATCTCCCGGGAGTGGGGCGAGCGGCGCATCTTCACGACCTCGAGGGCGAGGTGCACCTCGGTGAGCCCCGCCGACCGGACGTAGCGGAGGAAGATCACCGTATCAGCCAGGTACTCGACGAGGCCGTACCTGCTCCCGTCCGGGTTTGCCGTACCGGTCTCGCTCGTCAGTACGAGGGTGCAGGCTTCGTCGCGCATCACCTCGATGAACCTGAACATCTCCTGCCGCCGGGCCGCCTCGTCCAGGAAGAGCCCCTCAAAGAGCGATATCGGGTCGATGATCACCCTCGATGCCTTAACACTCCTGATGAGGGCGGGGAGTTCGCTCTTGATGCTGCTTATCGCGAGGTTGAAGTCGGTCGGGTCCAGCCTCAGGAGGTAGAACCGGTCGCCGAACACATCAGGATCCCATCCCTTCTGCGCCATGGTGGCGCGGAGGAGTTCCTCCCGCTCCTCGAGGCTGATGTAGATAACACTCTCGCCCCGCGAGAGCCCTTCGTACGCGAACTGGAGGGCAAACGTCGTCTTCCCGGTCCCGTAGGTGCCGACGACCGCACAGATGTTCTTCCCGGGAAGGCCGCCCGAGAGCATCGCATCCAGCCCCTCGACACCGAACTTCACCCGTTCTCCCGTCATACGACCACCCTGATGTTCTGCACCTCAAACCCGCCCGCTGCCGAGACCCTCACCGCGAACTTCACCAGGTTCTTATCCTCGAGATAAGGCATCACGCCCTGGAACTTCTCGAAGTACATAACCCGCTGCCGGCGCTGTGCGCCGGTCTCCTCCCAGCGGAAATGGATTGTAGCATCGACGCAGTCGACGATCTCAAGCTCCCGCGACCGGTCCAGGATCCCGGAGGTGAGCAGGAGGTAGATGGTGGTTTTCCAGCGTTTTGACACCCGTTGCAGCCCGCGCAGGAGAGCAATGAACGCATGCCACCTGGCCCCCTCCGTGAGCGGCGGGGCGATATCGGTCAGCGAATCCATGACGATCAGGCTGTTCTCCGGGCATCCGCTGAGCACCCGGGCGAGTTCCGCAAGAATATCGCTGTTCTCCTTGCGCTGCTTCTTCTGCAGCCGTTCGATGACGCTCCCCTCCCCGTACCAGTCCGGGGGGACGATGCTTGCATCAAAGTAGAGTTCCGAGAGGTCATGGAAGACGATCTCCTCCGCGAGATGGTTGTAGCTCTCCGGGTTGAACGAGAGGGCCATCTCTTTGAGGACATCCTCCCGCATCCGGGTGAGCGTCACGTATGATATCCCGTCCGGGAGCAGGAGGTGCTCCCCGCCAGCCCCGTTCCGCTTCATCGTGGAGAGGCGGATGATCGAGGTCTCCACAAACTCGATGCTGCCGGCACCTGGCTCCCCGAGGAGCAGCACCACCGATCCCGGTGGGACACCGCCGTCCAGCACCGGGTCGAGCGAAGCGATGCCGGTCGGCGTCCGTAGTCGAAGGCGATCGCGCATAGGTACACTCTGGTATACATGGACACCGGTTAAAGCGTTCTGGTTCTCTCCCGTATCCTGAGATACTGCGGCTGGAAAGAACCGCCGTGCCGAAAAAAGCAGATTAATAAGCGCAGCCCGCCACATCACGTATGATCGAAATGCAGCCCCCAGGATGTTGACGGACCCCTGGAGGGCTGCAGAAGACCCGGAAGGTTGAATTAGCGTGGTCAGCAGAGAGTGCGCTGGAAAAAGTCAGGAATCAGGCGATGGAGCGGACGTATACACGGGCACCCGGCCCCGCCGCTCCCGCTTCCTGGAACGAATGCTCCCCTCCCGGAAGCGCGGAGAGCCCCCCGGGGAGTATGACCCCGCCGGGCATGGACCCCTCGTTCTCGCGGAGGTCCCTCCCCCGTATGAAGAGATCGACCGCTACTGGGTCACCGAAGGTCTCTCGCTCGTCGTGATCGCCCAAAACACAGAGACGAACCTTGCCGAATACCTCCTCTTCGAACCGGTCCTCTCTGAGTTCGAGTACGAACTCCTGGAACGGCTCTTTGAAGACCTCCGCGACGTTCTGGTCCTGGACGACCACGATATGGCCTCCGACCCCCGGGTGGTCCTCTCCAGGAAGATACTGGGGCTCCTGGCCGAGTATGGCCTCATCCTCGGGGAGACATCCCTCTTCAAACTCTGTTATTACCTCGAGCGCAACTTCCTCGGCTGGTCGCGCATCGATGCATTGATGAAGGATCCCTGGATCGAGGATATATCCTGCGACGGCACCAAAATCCCGCTCTTCCTCTACCACCGGAAGTACCGGAACATCAGGACGAACATCGGGTTCGATGAACCGGCGTTGATCTCGCTTGCGATCACGCTCGCCCAGCGTTCGGGAAAACACGTCTCAATAGGCAGCCCGCTCGTGGACGCGACCCTCCCGGACGGGTCCCGGCTGCAGCTCGCGTTCGGGGACGAGGTCACCACACGGGGCACATCGTTCACGATCCGGAAGTTCCGCGAGGCACCGTTTACACCCGTGGAACTGATGGAGTCAAACACCTTCGACGTCGACCAGCTCGTCTATTTCTGGACGGCGATCGAGAACAACAAAAAACCTGCTCTTCATCGGCGGCACCGCGTCAGGGAAGACCACATCACTCAACGCCGCCGCCCTCTTCATCCCGCCGCTTGCAAAGGTTGTCTCCATCGAGGACACCCGGGAGATCACGCTTTCCCACGAGAACTGGGTCGCGAGCGTCACGCGTGATGCGGTCTCGGAGGGGCTCGGCACTCCAATCGGGATGTTCGATCTCCTCAAGGCCGCGATGCGGCAGCGCCCCGAGTACATCCTGGTCGGGGAGGTCAGGGGGAGCGAGGCCCAGACACTCTTCCAGGCGATGAACACCGGGCACACGACGTTCTCCACCATGCATGCCGGTGGCATCGATGCGGCGATCCACCGCCTGGAGAGCGAACCGCTCAACGTGCCCCGGAACATGCTCCAGGCGCTGGACGTCATATCGGTCCAGTCCCTCACCCACCGGGGGCAGGACCGCGTGAGAAGGTGCCGGGAGATCGTCGAGCTCACCGGGATCGACCCGATCACCGGCAACCTCCTGGTGAACACGGTCTTTGAGTACGACCCCGTGGCCGACACCTTCTCCTACAGCGGGCGGTCCCGGATATTTGATGAGATCATGGAGTACCGCGGCTGGGATCGGGAGCAGCTTGAGACAGAACTGCAGAACCGGAGGCGTGTCCTTCTCGCGATGCACGAGCAGGGTATCCGGGACTTCCGGGAGGTATCCCGGGTCATCCAGGCTTACGCGATCGACCCCGAGCGGGTGCTCGCCTCTCTCCCCGACCCCGGCAGGTTGTTCCGGTGACACCACAACCCTGCGCGCGGTTCCGTCGCTTTATCCGCCAGAGGGTGACGCGCGATCCGGTGCGGTACCGCGACCTCCGCGATGACCTGATCGCGGCGAACATGGGGATAACCCTCGACCGTTACGTCATGCGGGCGCTCCTCACGTCCGTGCTCTTCGGTGTAATCTGGGCCGTTGTGGGGTTCCTGGTGATGCGCTTCGCCGTCCTCCCGGAGGTGCGCGTCAGGGTCCATAACGTCTTTGCCGTCCGGCTGCCTGCGTTCGTCCTGACCGATGCCTCGGTCGCCGCCCTGCAGGTCGCCGCAAGCGCTCTCATCTTCGTGATCGCCGCCTACGCAGCCTTCCTCTTCTTCAGGGCGTACCCCTCCCTCCTGAAGAAGAACCGGGCAGCCGGGATCAACCTGCTGCTCCACAACGCCGTCGCCTACATCTACGCCATGCGGCGGGGCGGGGCTGAGATGATGGAGATCTTCCGGTCAGTGGCTGGAGAGGCCCAGGTCTACGGTGAGGTGGCTCACGAGTTCCGGCGGGTTGTCAGGGACACCGACTACTTCGGCTACGACATGCTCGCGGCGCTCCGGCACCTGCAGGAGACGACCCCGTCTGAGAAACTGCGTGACTTCCTCCAGGACCTCGTCTCCGTGGTCGAGAGCGGGGGAGACGTGACCGGTTTCCTCGAAGCCCGGGTACGGATGTACCAGGAAGAGGCACGGTTCGAGCAGAAGGGCTTCCTCAACACGCTCCAGCTGGCTGCCGAAGCGTACGTGACGCTCTTTGTCGCCGGCCCGCTCTTCATCATCATCGTCATGGTCGTCATGGGGCTCATGAGCAGCACGCCTGTGACGTATCTCTCGGTCATCATCTACCTCCTCATCCCGGCAGGGTCGCTCTTCTTCATCCTCTTCATTGATGCAGTCTCCATCAGGACCGAGACGATCGAGCGCTACACCGAGATCAGGCGGCTCCACGAGTTCGAAGACGTCAGGGTCAGGGAACGTGACGGGGAGGAGCCTCTCGTCAGACAACTGCTGCACTATGACCGGGTCAGGAATCTCCGGTCCTTCCTGCGCCACCCCTTCCAGGCGTTCCTCGTCGAGCCGAACCGGACACTCTACGTGACGGTTCCGGTCGCGCTTGCGTATATCCTCCTCACCCTCCTTGCGATCCCCGCCTACCCCGACCCCGAGGTCTTCATCGATGTGCTGGACGACCACCTGGTCGTGGCGCTCCTGGTTATCCTCATCCCCTTCGGTATCTTCCACTACCTGTGGCGGAGGAAGGCGATGGCGATCGAGGCGGGCATCCCCGACTTCCTGGACCGCCTCGCCGGTATCAACCAGGTCGGCCTGACACTCGTGCAGGCGATAACGATCCTGGTGAAGGCGAACCTCGGGGTGCTCTCCTACGAGATCAAAAAGATCAAGCGCGACCTCGAGTGGGGCGCGAGCATCCAGGAGGCGCTTGTCAGGTTTGAGGAGAGGATACGCACCCCTGCCATCGCCCGGACGGTCACCCTGATCACGAAAGCGAGCTTGATGAGCGGCGATATCGGGGATGTGCTCACGATCGCGGCCCGTGACGCGACGATGTCGGAGGTCCTCAAGCGTGAACGGCAGGCAGAGATGTTCATCTACACCCTCATCGTCTACCTGGTCTTCATCGTCTTCCTCTTCGTCGTGGTCGTCATAGATACCCGGTTCCTCTCCGTGCTGGCCGGGGTCGACACCCTGGCTCTCGCCGGCGCGGCCGGTTCGATGCCTGTCAAAAGCATCGCAGTCACGACGTTCGAGCGCCTCCTCTACCACGCATGCCTCATCCAGGCGTTCTTCTCGGGCCTGATCGCCGGCGCGATGGGAGAGGCCTCGCTCCGGGCCGGCGTCAAGCACGCCGCCGTGATGATCATCATCGCGTTTGTGGTCTTCAACGTCTTCCTGTAGGGCCGGGCTGCCGCCCCCCCCTCTTCAAATTATGCTCGGGGTAGTATTGCACGGCCCCGGGACGGCTCGGTACACTGCCATGAAGCCGGGATCCGACATGCCTGCGCCGTTCCCGCATCCAGCACGCCGATCCTCATCGTGAGGGCCGGGAATCGTGCCTCACCGGTCTCTTCCCGGGCTGCCGCGATAGGGTTTTATACCCTCCCCTCCAGATATCTCACCTGGTGATAAGCCCATGTGTACAGTCGGTGGACCTGTCGATATCGAGTTTAATGAGCGGGTGAAGGGCAAGAATTACCGCTGCAAAGAGTGCGGCGAACGGTTTAAGGGCATCGGAAAGCGGCCCATGTGTCCAAGCTGCCAGTCGGAAGATGTCGAAGAAGCCTGAGGGTGGCGGTTCCCCGGATTCCCCCTCCGGGACGGGTGGGACAACCGTCCCCCTCGGGGAAGAACTCCTGCTCATCAGGGGAAAAGACTCTTTTCTGCTCGTGGGGAAGGCCGGTTCACGGTTTGCGCTCTGTATCGAGACCCCTGACGATGAGTACTGCCAGACAGTCGACCCCGACGACCTGGTCGTCGTCTCCATGCCGGAAGGCGGCCCGGTCGGGCAGGCACGCATGATGCTTGAGCTGGTCAGACAATACCATATCCCGCTCGTCGTCCTCCCAAAAGACCATCCCGGGTCAAGGCGGCTCTCGATGGTTGTCTCGGTCGCGCCGGAGATCCTGCTCGCCTGTGACATCCGGCGTGGAACCCACCCCGAGCAGCACCTCCTCTGCTCGTCGGCGGAGCTCTCCGGGCTCTCACTTGCCGGGGTTCCCGGCGGCGTTACGATGAAACGCCTGCCTCCCGGGGTGGCGATAGAGCACGTAATTCCGGAAAATTACTCAGCGGACAAACAACAATAAATATATGCTCATTTTCATCAAATATTCATGAGCCGTGAGAAGGAGGGTTTGATGAAGACCGATGTCCTGAAAAGCATCAGGGAGACTGAAGAAGAGTATCAGGTAATGATCCGTGATGCGCAGGCTGAGAGGAAGAAGAGCCTCTCCGATGCTGAACTGGAGGCTGAAAACCTGGTCCGGAAGGCACAGAAAGATGCCGAGGATTACAGGAATCAGCGTCTGGTAGAGGCACGAGCCGAGGCGCAGAACAGGTACGCAGAGATTGTCAGGGAGGGTGAAGTGCGCGCAGAAGCGCTGGAAGCACAGGGTAGTAAGAACCACGCAAAAGCTGTAGACTTTATTGTTTCGCGATTTAAGGAGCAGCTGCATGTTAAGGCCTGAACGGATGCGCCGGCTGTTCATCGCGGCCCCGAAGGGTGAGATCGACACGATCATCAGGGAACTCTACCGCCACAATGTCTATCATATCGAAGACTTTGTGCCGGAGAGTGAGTCTCCTGAGGAGTTATCGATCGGCCACCCGCTCCCGGGAGCAAGCGATGCAGCTTCGGCGCTCATCGATGTCAGGGCCATTGAGAAGGCGTGCGGGATAGAGCCCGATAACGTCGAAATCAGAGAAAAGATTCCCGCATCGAAGGTCAGGGCGATGATCCAGACGGATCTTCCCGCCATCCAGAAGACGGTGAAAGACCTCGTTGCAAAACGCTCGGATCTTGAATCTTGCCAGAAAAAGTACGAGCAGCGGTTGAAGGATCTTGAACCTTTCGCCGCCTTCCCGCTGGACCTGGAATCCTACCGCGGGTATTCGTGGTTTACCGTCTTTACCGGGCATATCGCGCACGACGTATCCATCGACGTCCCCCACGAGAAATATTTTTCCGACCAGGTGGACGGCAACATGATCGTCGTCGTGGTGCCAAACGAGCACCGCGAGGGGGTCGAGCGGACGCTTCTCGATGCCGGGTTCCAGGCGGTCCCGGTTCCTGAAGAGAGCGGGACTCCGGCAGACAACCTGAAGGCTCATGCCGAAAAGGTCCGGAAGGCCAGCGAAGGGATCGCTCAGATCAACAAGGATATTGAAGAGATCCGGGACAGGCACACCGACTTCCTGGTAGCATGCGATGAACTACTCACGGCTGACGTAGAGCGGGCGGAAGCCCCGTTGCGGTTTGCTACCACAGAAGAGACCTTCATCACCGAAGGATGGGTGCCTGACGACCGGGCGGACAGGATCCAGGAAGCACTGAAGAAGGCGACCGGTGATCGGATCTACATCCAGGAACTGGAGATCGAAGACGATGCCAGGGTCCCGGTGGAGTACGAGAACCCAACGTTTGCCTCGCCAACGCAGATGCTCATAGATATCTACGCACGGCCCCGGTACTCCGAGATCGACCCGACGCTGATGGTAGCCATCGTGTTCCCCATCTTCTTCGGTATGATCCTCGGTGACGTGGGTTACGGAGCAATCCTGCTTGCCATGAGCTTGGGCCTGCGAAAGATCGTGAAAGGCGAGGGAGGACGGATGCTTCTTAAGGTGCTCAGTTACGCAAGCGTATCAAGCATCATATTCGGGATCCTCTACAGCGAGATCTTCGGTTCCGCACTCCCATGGCCGGCGCTGATCTTCTCCCGGCACCTCAACATCGGAGGAGCCGCCGGAGGCCACGGCCCACAGGTCGTCGAACTCATGATCATTGCTATCTGGATCGGCCTCCTGCACATTACGCTCGGACGCATACTCGGTATCGTCAACGCACGGAAGATCTACTCCGGAAAGCACGCCACACAGGCAGTTCTCTCGCATGCCGGGTGGCTTGGGACGATGTGGGGGATCATGCTCATGATCTGGGCATTCTACGCCATCCCGCTGATGCCCGACCTGACGGGTCTTCCCGTCGTTGCTATGGGGTTAAATGTTGCCGCCGTTGTGGGAGTCGTCCTTCTGGTGGCAGGTATCCTGGGTATCGCTCAGGAGAACCCGCTTGAGTTAGTCGAACTTCCGACG
This sequence comes from Methanoculleus sp. UBA413, assembly GCF_002502935.1. Classification (NCBI taxonomy): domain Archaea; kingdom Methanobacteriati; phylum Methanobacteriota; class Methanomicrobia; order Methanomicrobiales; family Methanomicrobiaceae; genus Methanoculleus; species Methanoculleus sp. UBA413. Next base: position 5,162 of record NZ_DAQR01000080.1, on the reverse strand, counting down.
ATTATCAGTCACGTATTATCGTACGCCCGTCTTGTGGCGGTGGGCCTATCTTCGGTCGCTATCGCGATGGTGGTCAACTACATCGCGATCGGCATGATCATAGAGCCCCAGCTTGAAGCGATCACACCGGTCGGCGTGATCATCATCATTGTGGGCATTCTCGTCCTCCTTATGGGACACGCGCTGAACACGGCACTTGGTCTCCTTGGAGGCGGTCTGCACTCGATTCGTCTTCACTATGTTGAGTTCTTCACCAAGTTCTACAAAGGTGGAGGCAAGAAGTACAACCCGTTTGGAATGAAACCTAAGTTTACGGAGGAATAAAGAAATGGTAGATGTTGGTATGACTCTTGAAATGGTACAGGCATCGCAGATGGGAATGAAAGCGCTCGGCGCAGGCCTCGCGGTCGGTCTCACCGGTATCGGCTCCGGTGTCGCTGAAATGGGCATCGGTGCCGCTGCGGTCGGAGCGACGGCAGAAAACCGTGATGTATTTGGTCTGGCGCTGCTCCTGACTGTTATCCCTGAAACCATCGTCATCTTCGGTCTTGTGGTCGCACTGCTGCTTCTGTTCTGATGGAGTGAACCATGGGACTCGAAGCAGTCGTCAACGAGATCCGGGAGAAAGGGCGAAGGGAGGTCGAGAAGATCCGGGCAGAGACCCGGGCCGATGTCGAAGAGATCCTGAAGAATGCACAGGTTCGTGCTGCTGAGATCAAGGTCTCGGTTGAAGAGGAAGCGGGCCGGACGGCCAGCCACACCATCAACCAGGAAGTCTCTGCAGCCAACCTCGTCGTCAAACGGCAGGTCTTAAACGCCCAGAAGAAACTCCTGGATCAGGTCTATTCGGCCTCACTCGCTGCTGTCGGTGATCTGCCTGCTGAGTTCCACGAAAAGGCGCTCACAGAGCTACTGAAGAGAGCGGCAAAGGAGATCAAGAAGGGCGTCGTGCACGCAAACGAGCGGGATCTCCCCGTGGTCGAGGAGATCATCTCCCGACTGAAGACTCTCTCGGGCTACACCGTGGGTGACCCGGTCGATATCCCCGGCGGCATCATCGTCGAGAGCACCGACGGCGAGTTGAAGATCGATTACAGTTACCGCACGTTCCTGGATGAAATCTGGGAATCCGGCCTGAAGGATGCGTCAGATATCCTGTTTACATGAGGAGGTTCATACATGGCAGGGATTAGTGGCGGATTAGCGACAGACTACATCTACGCCTGCACCCGCATGCGCGTACGGAGGTCACGGCTGATACCGCGCGAGGACTATCTCCGGATGCTGAATATGAGCCTGCCTGAGATTACCCGGTTCATCGGCGATACCTATTATCGGTCCGAGATCGATGAACTCGCTACCTCCTTCTCCGGTATCAACCTCATCGAGGTGGCCCTGAGCTGGAACCTCGCTAAGGAGTATCAGCACATCCTGGAGCTTGTGCCCGGGGAACTGAAGCATTTTACCGCCAGTTACCTGCGCCGCTGGGATATCCAGAACGTCGTCACCATCCTGCGCGGCAAGATGCAGAAGGTGCAGCCCGGTAAGATCAAGGAGGTCCTGGTCCCGGCCGGGAGGCTGGATAAGGTCGCTCTCGACCGTCTCCTCACCGAAGAGTCGCCGGAACGGGTTGTCGAGGTGCTCATGGGTGAGCAGTTCTACCCGGTCCTCGAAAAGGAGCTCCCCCGTGCGATAGAGACGGGATCGTTTGCCCACCTGGAGAACGAGCTCCACAAGAACTACTACGCACGGCTCATCACCGATGCCAGGGAAGGCATCAAGGGAGGGGAGGTGTTCCTGAAGTACATCGAGCTTGAGATCGATATCAGGAACCTCCAGAACCTCTTCCGGCTCAGGGCCGGGCATGTCCGTGAGGATGTGCGTGAACTGATGATCCCCGGCGGCTCGTTCTCGGTTGAGGAACTGCAGCGGTTCGCGGGGATTGAGGACCGGGAGGAGTTTATCGACGCGTTTAAGAGACGGGTGAAAGCGCTCCCGCTCTTAAATGCGCTCGAGGCGATCCGGGGCAAGGAAGCCCTCCACGAGATCGAGGTTGCGCTGACCCGGGTTCAGCTGGACCAGATGGAGAGGATGTCGAAACGGTATCCGTTCTCGGTCCTCCCGGTCCTTGTTTACCTGGAGGAGAAGAAGTACGAGGTTGCGAACCTTCGAGCCCTCGCCCGGGGCAGGGAAGCCAACCTTCCCGGTGAGCGGCTACAGGGATACCTGGTGATATAGAATGGAGATCGCAGTTGTCGGTACCGATGAATTCATCCTCGGTTTCCGGCTCGCAGGGGTCAGGAAGACTTATGCGGCCGAGACCGATGAGCGGCTGGTCGAGCAGATCAACCAGGTGCTTGAGGACACGGACGTCGGCATTCTCGTGCTGAAGGGCAGCGACATGGAGCGGATCCCTTTGCGGCTTCGCACCACCCTCGAGAACTCTGTCAAGCCGACGGTGATCGCCATCGGCGGAGAGGAGGGCGGTCTGTCGATGAGAGAGAGAATCAAGAGATCGGTGGGTGTTGATCTGTGGAAGTAATGAAGAAAGGAACAGAAAACAGGGCTCAGGGAGTCCTGAAACGGATTTCAGGGCCGGTCGTCACTGCAGTCGGTCTCGACGCACATATGTACGACGTGGTGAAGGTCGGCAATGAGGAACTGATGGGGGAGGTCATCAAGATCCAGGGTGAGAGCGTCATCATCCAGGTCTACGAAGATACCGATGGCATCAGGCCCGGTGAACCGGTGGAGAATACCGGTTTGTCGCTCGCTGTCGAGCTCGGGCCCGGACTGCTGACCAGTATCTATGACGGGATCCAGCGGCCGCTCGAGGTGCTCGTGGACAAGATGGGCAACTTTATCGAGCGCGGCGTCTCGGCTCCCGGCCTCTCCCACGAGAAGAAGTGGGAATTTGTGCCCACGGTGAAGGCGGGCGACGTCGTCAAGGCCGGCGATATCCTCGGCACGGTCCAGGAGACGAACATCGTCCATAAGGTGATGGTCCCGCCGAACGCGAAGGGCGGCAAGATCAAGAAGATCTCGGGCGGCAGTTTCACGGTCGACGAGACTATCTGCGTGCTTGAGGACGGCACCGAGATCGCGATGCTCCAGCGCTGGCCGGTCCGTGTGCCGCGCCCGGTGAAGGAGAAACTGAACCCGGACATCCCGCTGATCACCGGTCAGCGGATCCTGGACGGTCTCTTCCCGATCGCTAAGGGCGGAACGGCGGCCATCCCGGGACCGTTCGGAAGCGGGAAGACGGTCACCCAGCAGCAGCTCGCGAAGTGGTCTGACTCTGAGATCGTCGTCTACATCGGCTGCGGCGAGCGCGGCAACGAGATGACCGAGGTGCTGACCGAGTTCCCGGAGCTTGAGGATCCGAAGACCGGCCGGCCGCTGATGGAGCGGACGGTTTTGATCGCAAACACCTCAAACATGCCGGTGGCGGCCCGTGAGGCGTCTGTGTATACAGGCATCACGATCGCCGAGTACTTCAGGGATATGGGCTACGATGTCTCCCTGATGGCAGACTCCACCTCGCGGTGGGCTGAGGCGATGCGTGAGATCTCGAGCCGCCTTGAAGAGATGCCCGGCGAAGAGGGCTACCCCGCATACCTTGCGGCACGCCTCTCTGAATTCTATGAGCGGGCAGGCCGCGTCGTCAACTTAAACGAGACGGATGGTTCAGTCTCGGTCATCGGTGCGGTCTCCCCGCCCGGTGGTGACTTCTCAGAGCCGGTCACCCAGAACACCCTGCGTATCGTCAAGGTCTTCTGGGCGCTGGACGCGAAGCTCTCACAGCGGCGTCACTTCCCGGCCATCAACTGGCTGAACTCCTACTCGCTCTACCTGGACGCGCTCGAAGATTGGTACGACCGCGAGGTTTCGCCCGAGTGGAACCCCCTCCGGGCCTGGGCGATGGCTGTCCTCCAGAAGGAAGCCGAACTCCAGGAGATTGTCCAGCTGGTCGGTTCCGACGCCCTGCCCGACGAGGAGCAGATCACCATCGAGGTGGCGCGGATGATCCGTGAGATCTTCCTGCAGCAGAACGCCTACGACCCGGTGGATACCTACTGCTCCATGTCCAAGCAGTACGACATGTTGAAGGCGATCAGGTTCTACGCCGACCTCGCACGTTCTGCCCAGACGAGCGGAGTGACCCCGCAGCAGATCGTCGGCGTGAAGAGCAAGAACGAGCTTGTGCAGATCAAGTTCATTGCTGACTACGAGCCGGTGCTTGCGAAGATCGAGAAAGACATGGAAGCTGAATTTGATGCACTGAGGGCGGCGTGACCATGAAGGAGTATAGAACGATAACACAGATCGCTGGTCCCCTGGTCTTTGTCGAGAAGACGGAGCCGGTGGGATACAGCGAGCTCGTTAACATCGTAACCGCCGATGGCACGGTCAAGCGTGGCCAGGTGCTGGATACGAGCGACGAGATTGTGGTCGTCCAGGTCTTCGAGACTACGGCTGGTATCGGCAGGGATTCGGGGATCCGCTTCACCGGCGAGACGATCAAGATGCCGGTCGGGAAGGATATGCTCGGCCGTATCCTCTCCGGCGGCGGCAAGCCGATCGACGGCGGCCCGGAGATTGTGCCTGAAAAGCGGCTCGAGATCACCGGCGCGGCCATCAACCCCTACGCCCGTGCGTCCCCTGCTGACTTCATCCAGACGGGGATCTCGACCATCGACGGGACGAACACCCTTGTCCGTGGTCAGAAGCTCCCGATCTTCTCGGGTTCGGGTCTGCCCCACAACGATGTGGCGCTCCAGATCGCCCGGCAGGCAAAGGTGCCCGGCTCGACGGAAGAGTTTGCCGTGGTCTTTGCGGCCATGGGTATCACCCGGGAAGAGGCCAACTACTTCATGGCCGACTTCGAGAAGACGGGAGCCCTCGAGCGGGCTGTCGTCTTCTTAAACCTTGCAGACGACCCGGCAGTCGAGCGTATCATCACGCCGCGGCTCGCGCTCACCACCGCCGAGTACCTGGCGTTTGAACTTGGATACCACGTGCTGGTCATCCTGACGGATATGACCAACTACTGCGAGGCGCTCCGTCAGATCGGCGCGGCCCGTGAGGAGGTGCCAGGGCGGCGCGGGTATCCGGGGTACATGTACACGGACCTTGCAAGCATCTACGAGCGTGCCGGTATC
>NZ_DAQR01000007.1:37237-39324 GCF_002502935.1 Methanoculleus sp. UBA413 | reverse complement strand
AACCGCCTTGCTGATCCTCCTCAACCACCTTACTGAACCACCTCAACCACCTTACTGATCCGCCTCAACCACATTACTGATCCACCTCAACCACCTTACAGTATGGCATGAACAGATCGCGACCGTCAGATACGTTCCCCTGTCCATCCTGAAGAAACAGATCAAGCACCACAAAGGATTGCCGGAAGCTGTCCCGCGCCTCCTGTTCACTCGGCTACGGTAGCCTGACCGAGACCTTGTGGATGCGCTTCTCGACGCCGCCCTTCACCCAGAGCTAGACGGCGTCGTAGACGTAATCTTCAGGTGGGTATCCTCCCTGGGGATAAGAGTATTCGTTTGGAGGCGGGAGGCGGCCCAGCGTATCGGGCGTGTGGGGGAAAAGCCAGGTTCCGGTCTACCCCACCTTCAGCACTCTGATTCTTCATCGATCGAGCCTGTGACCATACAGGCAGGTGTTTTGAGATGTCCTCCGGGGCAACCCTTTTTGAAGAATCCACGACAGAGGCCTTCACTGTGAGGCCATTGGAACGACCAAAACGGGGACAGAGCCCCATACAGTGGACCGTGGTGGATATCGTCATAGGGGAGGGGCCTGGCCCCCCATCTCCACAGCGAAGGCATCAGGCCTCTCAAAATCTCCGCTGTTCCGGCAACCCACTACCACAACACCCGGTGGACGGAGATTACTTGCCAAAACCCCAGACCTCGATTTCACCCGCCTCCAGTCATACCCCTTAATTACCGACCGCCCCCTAGATCATCATACGACCTATGGCTCCCGCTGCATTGAAAGATCACAAAACAGCCCTCACCGCCGCCGCCCTGCTCTTCTTCATGCTCGTGGCGGTCCTCGTCCGCGCAATCCCCCACGCCGCGCTCGTCGACGGCTCGTTCACAAGCCTCGTCGGCACCGACGCCTGGTACAACCTCCGCCAGGTCGAGGCGATGGTGGCGAACTACCCCAACTACGCCTGGTTCGACCCCATGACCGCCTACCCGACAGGAAAAGAGATCGCCTGGGGACCGCTCTTCCCCCTCATCACCGCCACCATCTGCATCATCGCCGGGGCGGCGTCCCGGCCCGATATCGTCTACGTCGCCGCGTGGGTCCCCCCGCTCCTCGCGGCCGCCGCCGTCCCGCTCGTCTACCTCATCGGGAAGACCATCGGAGATAGGTTGACCGGCCTCATCGCCGCCGGGCTCATCCCGGTCATATCGGCGTCGTTCTTCGCCCGCTCGATCTTCGGGTTCGTCGACCACCACGTCGCCGAGACCCTCTTCTCCACCCTCTTCTGCCTCGCCTACATCGCCGCGCTCGCGTATGCAGCCCGGTACCCGGTCTCGTTCCGGGAGCAGAAAACCATCCTCCCGGTCGCGCTCCTCGCCCTCGGCGCCGGGTTCGCCTACCTCCTCGGCCTCCTCGTCATGCCGACGATGATCCTCTTCGCGCTCATCGCCGGGGTCTTCACGCTGGTCCAGGCCGCGAGAAACCACCTCGACGGCACCGGATCAGAGGGGCTCCTCGTCGCAAACGCCGTCACCTTCGCCGTCCCGGCGGTCTTCCTGCCCCTCTCCGGGTTCATGGTCGACGCCCGTGCGCTCTCGCTCTACTCGGTCGCCCACGTCTACGCCTACCTCCTCCTGATCGCCGCGACCGCCCTCCTCTACGGCATCTCCGTGGCGCTCAAAGGCAAGCAGCGCGAGTACTTCGCCGCGCTTGCCGCCCTCGCCGTCGGTGCGGTCGTCTTCCTCAGGCTCTCCCCCATCGGGAAGATGATGGCAGACGGCCTCTGGGCGTTCTTCGGCCAGGGCATGGCGACCTCCGCCATCCGGGAGATGGCACCCTGGGACCCCGCACTCGCGTGGCAGAGCTTCAACGTCGGCCTTCTCCTCATCCCGGCCGGGCTCATCATCCTCGCCCTCCGGACCCGGCGCGAGAACCGCCCCGAACTCCTCTTTACGATCATCTGGTCGGTCGTCATCCTCATCGCGACCATCCAGCACCTCAGGTTCGAGTACTACCTCGCCGTGAACCTCGCGCTCCTGACGGCGGTCTTCGTCGCGTGGGCGCTCGATTACGGCTGGAA
>NZ_DAQR01000007.1:29840-36992 GCF_002502935.1 Methanoculleus sp. UBA413 | reverse complement strand
CTCCCCCTCCCCGAGATCGCGGCCGTCGCCATGGCGATCCTCCTCGCCGGAACCCTCGTCGGGGCTTCGGCCGCCGAGAACATCGGCTACGCCTGCTACGGCGTCTCCCGTGTCACCATCTCCGACGACTGGCGCAGCGCCCTCGAGTGGATGGGTGCAAACACCCCCGACCCCGGCGTGGACTACTACGCCGCCTACGAAAAAGACGGCTTCTCCTACCCCAAAGAGTCCTACGGCATCATGTCCTGGTGGGACTACGGCCACTGGATCACGTTCGTGGCGCAACGGATACCAAACACCAACCCCTTCCAGGACCACGTCAGCAGCGCAACCGGGTTCCTCCTGGCCACATCCGAGGAGCGGGCCGGGAAAGCCATAACGGCGGCCGGCTCCCGCTACATCATCACCGACGGCAGGATGGCAGGCGGGACGTTCCCGTCGATCGCCTACTGGCACGACCAGTCGGCAGGCACCGACCCCTACGTAACGCCGCTCCTCCAGCGGGTGCCGGGGATGCAGGATACCTACAACATCGAGCCCTACTACCGGGAGACCTACTACCAGACGATGGCGGTGCGGCTCCAGACCCTCGATGGGACGCTCACCGAGCCTGAGAAGGCCTTCTATGTCGAGTACAACACCGACTCGATTCCGGAGACCGGGTATGCGAGGCTGACCGGCGGCCGGGAGATGAGCCCGGCCGAGGCAGCGGAGGCGGTCAGGGCCTACGCAGGCCCGGGAGCAGCAGCAGTCTTCGGAATAGACACCAAAACACCGCCCGGGACCATTCCTGCGCTCCGGCACTACCGGCTCGTCTACGAGTCCTCCCCCGACCCGGCGACGAGCGTGAAGGTCTTTGAGTACGTGAACGGCGCCGAGATCCGGGGTGAGGGGGTCATCGAGGTCCCGGTCGTCACCAACACCGGGCGGGAGTTTGTCTACCGGCAGGCGAGCGAGAACGGAAGGTTCGTCGTCCCCTACTCCACGGTCGGCAACCCCTACGACGTGAAGACCGCCGGGAACTACCGGATCGTCGGCGGCACAGAAGAGTTCACGGTGACCGAGGAGGCCGTGAAGGGGGAAGCGTAACCCCCCGGACGTAAAGGAGCCTTCTCGCCGCGGTGGCGTTCGTGGCGACCGCAAGAACCACGAGCGCCGGGAGGACGAGACCCGTGACCAGCCCGGCGATGATGACCGCGATCCGCTCAGGTCGCGCGAAGAGACCGGCCCGGCACGCCACCCCGAGCCCCTCAGCCCGGGCCCGGGCGTAACTGACCATCAGCGACCCGATCGCGGCGGCAAATGTGGCCCCCACACCCCAGGCCGGACCCACACCGGCGTAGTGGATAAGCATCCCGGCGTAGACCAGAGCCTCCGCGTAGCGGTCCAGGAACGAGTCCAGGAACGCCCCGAAGACCGAGACCGCACCGCTCGTCCGGGCAAGCGCCCCGTCGAGCGCGTCAAAGGCGCACGACACCGCAACAACAAGCCCGGCGAAGAAGAACGAACCTGAAGCACAGAGGACCCCGGCGACCGCCATCCCGAGAAATCCAAGCACCGTGAGGGTGTTCGGGGTCACGCCCGTCCTGGCGATGAGGCCTGCCGCCCGCATGAGCGCCCCGTTTGTCCGTGCCCGGAGCCGGTCCTCGATCACCGGCCTATCTCCCCGGGGGAGAGCTCCACGACAGCCCCCAACCGATCCATGGCAGGAAATCTCACCCGCAGGGAGATAAGGGTGTCTCTCCCGGGGCTGAGGTAATGATTACATCTATAATTATTATAGATATAATCACTATGAAGTTCTACGGCAGGGAGCGGGAACTCCGGTTGATGGAGCACCTCTACGCCCGGGCCCCCTCCTTTCTCGTCGTCACCGGCAGACGGAGGATCGGCAAGACAGAACTAATCAAGGAGTTCTGCAGGGGAAAGCCGGCTCTTTACTTCTACGTTGATGGGGCTCGCGGGGCATGAGCGGGAGGGCTCCCTCCGCACGGGGAAGGTGGGAGCGGCGCCCCTTCTTCACGTTCACGCCGCACGGCTCATCATAATGCCGGCGGAGGGTTAACATGATTCTATCGTATGCTGCGGAGGTACCGGCTGTATCCCACGAGGGATCAGAAGACCCTGAACGCCGCGACCAATATCCGAAACTTCGCACTTGCAGGTGTGGAACGCGCCGAAGAGCCTGTGGACTCGCTCCCGGCGGGGAGGGGGATGAAGCAGGAAGCCCCCTGCGCAAGCGGAGGGTAGTTCACTACTACACCTTCCTTGAGAAGTACGGGTGCACCGATCTTGAGAGCGCCCTCGACCGGCTTGTCTTAAACGACCTCGCCCCCCTCCGCCGGGAGATGAGCGACGTCGTGATCGAGGAGTTCGGACGGGAGCACGCGACCTACTATGAGATCCTCGCCGCCATCGCCGAGGGGAAGAGAACCCAGAAGGAGATCGCCGACGTTGTCCGCCTCCCCGCAACGTCGCTTCCCCCGTACCTGCGGGACCTTAGCGACCTCCTTGGGGTCATCGAGTACCGGGTCCCGGTCACCGAGAGGAGGGGGCGCTCGAAGATGGGCAGGTACGTCTTTGCCGACAATTTTTCCCGGTTTTATGCCCGCTACATCTACAGGAACATGAGCCTCTATGAAAGCGGACGCTTCGACCTCCTGAAAGACCGGGTCCTCCGGGAGTGGAAGGGGTTCTCCGGGTGGGCTTTCGAGGAGATGATGCGAAGCCTCCTCACCCAGGACCTCGCGGAGGGTTATGAGAAGATCGGCCCCTGGTGGAACCGCCGGGGAGACGAGATCGACCTCCTCGCCCTCGGCCCGGAGGGGAGCCTTGCGGTCGAGATCAAGAACCGCGACCTTACCCTCGCTGAGGCACGCGGGATCCTTGCCGCCCTGGAAGAGAAGATCCCGCTCGTAAAGGGCCTCCCCCGGCCGATGACCACCGGTATCGCCGCCCGCACCATCGAGGGGGCGGAGACGCTTGCGGCCGAAGGGTTCTACGCTAAGGACCTCGAAGGCCTCGGGGGAATTTGAGGGTTTCAGTGCGTGAGGCGGCGATAACCCCCACGAAATTAGGTGAAACGGTCCAATAGGCCAGACCTAGAGACCGGTATCCTTGTGATCACCTCAACGAGGACCACCGTCTTCGTGAATACCTCACCGGGCCTGCTTTCGATCTGTTGATGCTCCGCTCCGCCGAACCTTGCACATGCCGGACGGGAGAGGCGTATTAGATAGCGTCCGGTGACCGGGAGACAAACCTGCCGGAGAGTACCCGATACACCGGCAATGTTTTCTGTCAGTAATACATATACCACGAATGCCATGAATGCCACAAAGCGCATTGTTGTCAAGGAAGAGGTCTGGGCTGCCCTCTCCAGTATGCGAGAGCCGGGGATGACCTACTCTGAACTGATAGAGGAGATGATCGAGCACGAAAAGAAGCGGCGTCTTGTAGAAGATATCAAGCGGATCCAGGAAACGGAAGAACTCGTGGAGATCCCGTTGTGACCGCTCATTGTTCTGTTCCGATGGTCGGCAGATCTACTTCATCGGGTTCGAGAAAGTATATCCATGATCAGCACAGAAGATGGTTCAATGTCTGCTGCGGAAAACATAGCCGTATCGGAAGAGACCTATAACCAGATCCTGGATCTCAGGCACCCGGGCGAGACACTCGACGACACTCTTGCGAGGCTTGTAGAGACAGTTAAAAAAAAGCGGCTCACTGACGATATCGAAGAAATCATGGCTCGCAACGAGTTCGTGGAGTTAGACCTGTGACATTCCGCCTCATGGTGGATAAGCGTGCGCTTGGTTTTCTAAACTCTCTCGAGGCCAAAGATCAACGGATCATCAAAGAAAAACTGAAAATTTTGCAGGAAAACCCATACCCCGGCTCGGATGGGGATAAAGAAAAACTCCATACGAATAAAAAACGGGAATCATACCGACTCCATGTCGCACGTTCGTTCACGGTAATCTACAATATCGATTCAGACGACAATCTCGTCTATATCACCCACATCATGTCCATCGAAAAAGCACATCGGAGATACGGACGAATTTGAATCGCCCGACGCTAATCTGAGCACGGAATAGGACAGCCCGGACGTGTATTATACCTCCAAAGATGGTGACGCCCCCGACCCCACGACCGGTGCGAGTACCGTGGACACTCCAACCTCCCGGTTGCGGCCTTCGTGCCCCGGTTCATGGCTCCCCGTCAACGGGATCCTCGCCTCCAGACAGATGTATGACACACCCTTCGTTTCTTCGCCACGACCAGACCCCCTCCGCGACCCTGAGGTCTTCCGGACCACGGGTCGTCTCCCTGACCACCTCTACCGCCTCGACACCCGGGTCAGGCAACTTGGTCTCCTCATCAGGACGGCCCTCAGGGGAGGGAAACACCGTCCTCCGCGGCCTGCCTGGGACCGGGAAGACCATCGCATCCGCACCCTCAAGCACCCCGTCCAGAGACCGGGAGAGAACCGCGACGCCTTCATCCGCTGCAGGTTTTTGCAAGTCACTCCCCATCCCGGTTCGTCTCATAAGACCTCCCGGGTGAAGAACACCCCGCCTTCGTAAACACCTCCCTCGGCAGTTGGCCCAGTTCACGGAGCCTCTCGCAGGCCAGTATCAACTCCGACGACAGGGCGGTAACCTTCTCCTCATCGTAGGAGACCAAGGGTCTCCCTCCTGTAACGCTCCCGGTGATAGGAAAAGTCATGGTACTCGGCGAGAATCCTGCAGACAAACTCGCACCGCGCCCGCTCGTCGCGGGAGACCAGGATCTCCCCGGTCTTGAGGACCGTGAACGCAAATGAAAGCGGCGCCGCGGCGAGCACCCTTACATCGACAGGCACCCCGACCACCTCCTCCAGTTCCTGTTCCAGCACCATCTCGTACCGGAGCGGGTCGGATAACTCTGCGCTGCCGCCTGCGAGGAAGACGGCGATATCGATATCACGGAAGGGGCCCTGCAGAAAGGAGCCGTACACGTACGCGAACAGGATCTCCTCCTTCTCCTCCAGTCGGGCGGTGAGAAAGGCACGGAGGCGCCGTTTCTCTTCCAGGGAGATCTTCCGGGGTCTCATTGGAGAAGGATCGCCGCCGGCGGATAAAGACCTTGTGCCGTCCCGGAGAGGATAGCCTCATCCAGAGACCGGGGGAGAACCGCGGCGCACTTATATCTTGGGAACAGCAATAGTTACCCTGTCGGCAGATACCATGGATGCGAACATGCGGGAAGCAGAGCGGTGGCTGCGGCAGGGAGAGAGGGACCTCGTCAGCGCAAGGAACAGCTGCAGAACCGGCGATTTTGAGTGGGCGTGCTTTCAGGCACAGCAGAGCGCGGAGAAATCCCTGAAGGCGCTGCTGTATGCCAGGGGATTCCGGAAGATCCTGACGCATTCAGTTTACGAACTGATCCGTGAGATCAGCACGTTCGAACCCTCGTTCCAGACCCTGAAGAGTGAGGCCAAGGTGCTCGACAGCGCGTACATCATGACGCGTTACCCGGACAGCATCGTCGGGAACCTGACGCCGTCTGAATACTACGACCAGGAGGATGCCAAAGAATGCATCGAGTACGCGGATTCGATCTGCAGTGCCGCGAGACGATCGCTCTCCGGGTGATCGGGCAGATCCGGGACCTTGCCCGCGAGATCCGGTCGCGCCGGCGCGTCAGCACCATCATCCTCTACGGCTCGTTCGCCCGCGGGGACTTCCACGAGGCAAGCGACATCGACCTGATCGTCGTCGGGGACTTTCGCGAGCGGTTCCACAAGCGGGCGGCAACCATCCTCGATCTCACCGACCTCCCGATTGAACCGATCTGCTACACCGACGAAGAGTTCGCTGAACTGGTCAGGAAGAAGAACCCCTTCATCCACCAGGCGCTGGCCGAAGGCATCCGGGTCTAGTGGACTATTTCATCTTATGTTGCGGGTCCTGATGCGGGGCGATCTGCACCAGGACCCACAAGATAAGGTGAAACGCCCCGCTAGACCGAGCGGAACCCTCCACCCTTCTTGCGCACCAGGCCGATCTTCCTGAGGTCGGTGAGGAGCCCTTTCACAAACTCAGGGGTGAGGTCCAGCACGATCCCCCAGCCGTCCTCGGTATCCCCCACGGTACTGCTCCCGAGCGCCTCCGCAACCTCTGCCGGCGCCAGCGTCCCACGTTCCTCGAGGACTTCTATGGTTCTCGCGGTGACGACCTGCTTCAGGGAGACGCCCTCCCGGAACGAGATATACTCATCCTCATCGATCTCCAGGTCATCGGCAAGTTCGTCGATCTTCTCAAGATCCGCCCCGAGGACAGCCTCAGGGCCGAACTCCAGCCGGTACTCAGGCACCGCGGTGACGGTCATCTCCGTCAGGATACCGTGCTCTTTGAGGGCTTCGGGATCGATATCCTCAACGGCGCCACCCGGGAGGGTGAGGATGATGTCCTCGGGATCCATATGCCCCTGCACGACCATTTCCTCATCCCCGGTCTCGATCAGGCCGTTCTCGTCCAGGGCGGTGAACGCCATGAACCTGTACAGCATGGAACTCTCGGCATCCGGTGACACAGCCTCTGCCGGTTCCCCTTCCGGAGCGGCCCCGGCAGACGGCACCATCCACTCTTTGATGCCGGCCATGGGGATAACGTCCCCGGGCTGGTATCTCTCCATGAATTCAGCGATAGCTTCAGCGACGCGCTCCACCACGTCAAGGTAGGGGTCATGCAACCCCCCGGGCCCGGTATCCTCACCCTCCTCGATCCCGGTCTCTTCGGTGAGTTCCTCGATCCGGGAAGCCTCTTCCTTCAGCATCGCCTTAATATCCCTGATCGTTCCTTTTGCAGAAACCAGACCCTCCAGAGCAACAGTCTGCGTGATGCGTGCCGGCATGCCCGCCTCCCTGAAGGCACGCGTGACCTCCGGGACATCGATCGGGCCGCGGATGATGAGTGTCTCCTCAAGTACCATACGCCATCTCCACATCCGGTTGGGTGCGCCCGCTCATAAGGCCGCTGGTGTGGGGGCGCGGGAGAGGTCCTCCTTCAGGAGGTACTCGTGCGCCGCAAGCGCAGCCTTCGCCCCCTCGCCGGCGGCGATGATGATCTGCTTGCCCTTGATGCAGGTCGCATCCCCGGCCGC
>NZ_DAQR01000007.1:0-29568 GCF_002502935.1 Methanoculleus sp. UBA413 | reverse complement strand
ACCAGATCCTTAAGGAACCCTGTATTCGGCACAAGTCCGATCTCGAGGAAGAGCCCCTCAACGTTGAGGACCGTCTCCTTCCCGGTCTCGCGGTCCCTGACCGTGATCCCGGTCAGGACCTGATCACCGTGGAGGGCCGAAACTTCGCTGTGGGGGAATATCTGCACACCCACCTCCTTTGCCCGGGCGATGTAGATCTCGTCGCACTTGAGGGTGCTCCTGACGACCAGGGCCACGGAACTCGCGATCTTCGCCAGCTCGACCGCGGTCTGGATCGCCGCGTTCCCCCCGCCGACGACGGCGACCGGTCGTGCGCGGAAGAGCGGGCCGTCACAGGTCGAGCAAACCGAGACGCCCCTCCCCATCAGCCGGTCCTCGTCAGGGAGCCCCAGGGTCCGGGGGTGCTTCCCGGAGGTGAGGATGACTGTCCGGCAGCGGTAGGCGTTCCCGGGGGCTGTCCGGACAAGGAAGATATCGCCCTCTTTCTGGACACTCTGGACGCTATCCAGTTCAAGGTTGACGTCAAGCCCCCTGACCTGCTCCTCGAACTTCCTGATCAGGTCCTCGCCCGTGATCATCCGAAAGCCCATATAATTCTCGATCGCCCAGCTCCAGGTCGCCTGGCCGCCGATATTCTCAGATATGATGACGGTCTTCATGAGCTTTCGCGCACAGTAGACCGCGGCCGTCAGCCCGGCCGGCCCGGCGCCCACGATGACCACGTCGTAGACCCCGTCAGTCACCGGCTTCCCGAAGAGTTCCCGGAGCCTCTTTGCATCGAACCCGACGATCACCGCATCGCCAAAGATCGTGACCGGCACGCCCCGCTGCCCCGAGACCGTTATCATCTCCCGGGCCGCCTCGCGGTCTCTCCCGACATCGACGGTCTCGTATTCGACCCCGTACTTCTCAAGGAACGCAATGACCATCCTGCAGTAGGGGCAGTTCTCTGTCGTGTAGACCTTCACACCTGCCATAAAGGGGGATAGCTCAAGAGGCCTATTTAACTTGTGGGTGAGACATGTGGAGCCCGGGCACGGAGACGCCGGACCGAAAAAAGGGGGGTTACTGGACTTCGCGGAACATGCGATCCGGGACCCCGCAGATCGGGCACTTCTCCGGCGCCGCCCCGAGTTCGACGTTCCCGCAGACCGGACAGAGGTAGACCTTCTCCACATCGAGGTCTTTGCCCTCCCGGACAGCCTCAAGCGCCTGGAGATAGAGGTTTGCGTGCACCTCTTCCGCCTTCATGGCGTGGGTGAAGACGATGGTGGCCTCGTTCTTCCGCTCCTCCTTCGCCTCGGCAACGAACTTAGGGTACATCTCCGTGAACTCAAAGGTCTCCCCCTCGATCGCGCCTTTCAGGTTCTCCTCGGTGCTCCCGACGGCGTTCTGGATGAAAAGGAGGCGCTTTGCGTGGATGGCTTCAGCCTCGCTTGCCGCACGGAAGAGTTTCCCGACCGCCGGGTACCCCTCGGCGGCTGCCTTCTCGGCAAAGACCGAGTACTTCCTGTTTGCCTGGGACTCCCCGGCATACGCTTCCTGAGCATTCTTGTCTGTCGGCATAAAGTAATTGTTTCGAGAGCCCCTTATTAAAAACCTTTCACCGCGGTCCCGCGGAGGCGGGCATACGCCCGGGAGAAAAGCGTATCCGGTTTTCCCGGTATCGCCTCCGGGGAGGGCCGTGACCCGGGCCGAACCGGTGTGGTCTCATGCTGCAAAAACGGGGTGCTGGATGCAGGTATCAGTATGCCGGACCGGGTGTTTCCACGGCAAACCCTATGCCGCTGGAGCAACCATTACCGGTATATGCAGGGTGACCGGGTGCAGCGGGTCTTCATCATCGTCCTCGCCTTAAACCTCGCCGTCGCACTCGCAAAAGCAGTCTTCGGCATCATCGCCGGGTCGGTGAGCATGGTAGCCGACGCCCTCCACTCGGGGTTCGACTCCCTCTCAAACATCGTCGGGATCATCGCCATCTACCTTGCAGGGAAACCCCCTGACCCGGAGCACCCCTACGGCCACGGCAAGATCGAGACGCTCGGGACCCTTGTCATCGGGTCGATGCTCCTCCTGACCGCCGCCGGCATCCTCATCGAGGGTTACCGGCGGCTCATCTCCCCGGTCGCCCCCTCGATCACCGCAGTCACCGTCGGGGTCATGATCGGGACGCTCATCATCAACATCGCCGTCTCCACCTACGAGCGGCGGAAGGGTGAGGAGTACCAGAGCCAGATCCTCGTCGCCGACTCCCTCCATACCAGGAGCGACGTCTTCGTCTCCATCGCCGTCCTCGGGGGCTTCCTCGCGGTCAGGCTCGGGTTTCCCGAGGCCGACCCGATCATCGCCTTCGCCATCGGCCTCCTCATCGCGAGGATGGGGATCAGGATCCTCTACGAGGCCGCGGAGATCCTCACCGACTCGATGAACCTCCCCTGCGACCCGGCGCTCGTCAGGGCGGTGGTGATGGATACCCCCGGGGTGGCCGGGTACCATGACTTCCGGTGCCGGGGCAAACCCGGCGAGATCTTCGCTGACATTCATGTCACCGTCGACCCGGCGCTCTCTGTCTCCCGGGCCCACGCGATCTCTGAGGAGGTGGAGCGGAGGCTCAAAGAGACGGTCCCGGGGCTTTCCGAGGTCGTCGTCCACATCGAGCCCGACGACTCACCGTAGTGATCTTTGTCATCTTAACCCCAAAAATCCGACATCACCTTCGCGATCTCCCGCGTGCTTCCGCGTGGGGTTGTATCCCCGTCTTCATATGTGGCAATTGGCATTCCACCTCGTGCATCGAGATCTTTAAAATAAAGTGGCACGATGCAGTAGTGGGCCATTTCACCTTATGTTGCGGGTTCTGGCGTGGATCACGCGGAAGAGCGCGAAGGGATGTGGAGCGCTCATGGGCAGAGCGCGGGGCTGTACGCAGGAAAGCAACCATTCCCCAGGCCCTCACCCCATGCTGTGGACCGTGGTGGCTATCACCCCCGGGGGGTGGGGGCAGGGGAGGGGGCCCGACCCCTCCCCGCACAAACCGGACCCGGGGCACAAACAGAGCCCTGATTCCCCCACTCGCCAAACCAGGGCGGTTTTCATGGGAAATGTTAGCTGAAATGCTCCAGTAATGGAGCATTTCACCTCATGCTGCGGGTCCTGATGCGGGGTGAGCGATCGCCACCTCATGCGTGAAGCAATGGTGCGTAGATGCTGGCACGGTCTTTCACGCCAAAACCCTCAAACCGTGGCGACTCACTGCACCAGGAGCCGCCCGAGTTCGTAGCCCTTCCGGTACGCCGCCTCCATCACCTCAGGCCGCGTCCTGATATCCTGGATTGTATCCATGTCGTTTCTGAGGACCTCGTCCCAGTAGGGGCAGTCGATGATCTCCCCAAACGCCCGGACGGTCATCTTCGCGCCGTCAAAGACGGTCGGGAGGTTCATCCCGGCGATCGATATAAAGAGCATCTTCCGCCTCTTCCGCCGTTCAGGGGAGATGAACGACTCCCCGCGGTAGTACTTGGCCATGTAGAAGACCTGGAACCGGTCTATGAACGCCTTCAGTTTCCCGGGGATGCCCATCGTCATCACCGGGGTGGCGAGGATCAGGCCGTCCATCTCCCGGAATGTATCGTAGATCTCGATCATATCGTCCTTGATCCGGCAGGTCTCGTTCTCCATGCAGTAGAAGATCTCCATGCAGGGTGCAACATCCAGGTGTGCAACGGCAATCTTCTCGACTTCGCAGCCGGCATCCTCCGCGCCCCGGATGGCCTCATCGAGGAGGCGGGCGGTGTTTCCCTCGAGGAGCGGGCTTCCGAGAAGCGCGATAACCTTCTTCGACATGATGCAGGGTTGCATGCGGCCCTATTAATAGGGTGCGGACAATCGGTTCTGCCCCAGAGGATACTGCTAAATACCTTGAAACGATACTATCGTTTCGGTGAATCCCTGTGGTCGAACCAGGAACAAAAAAGACAGCGAAAGCTGGAGAGAAGCCGGGCCGCGGCCGCTACATCTGTATCGACTGCGGACGGGAGATCCGGCTTGACAGCACCGACGCCGACCTTGTCAGGTGCCCAACCTGCGCCTGTGAGGTCTACAACTGCCTCCCGATGACTCACATCAGGCCCGACGTCAGGACACCAGAGGATGCAAAGCGTCCTCCGGAGAGGAAGAAAGCAGAATAATCGAGGTGAGAAGTATGGTGAACGTATCAGCCGAAGGGCAGGTCTACACCTGTGAGATCTGCGGCAATGTGGTCAAAGTACTGGAAGTCGGCGGCGGCGAACTGGTCTGCTGCGGCGAGCCGATGGTGCTTGAGGAGTGATACCCATGGCAGAGGAACAGAAGAACCTTGAAGAGAAGATCGGGAAAGTGCCCGAGATCTTCAAGGAACTCAAAGAGACTGACCCCGACCTCTACGGGAAGGTGATGGGGCTTGACCAGATGATCTGGGCCGACGGCGCGCTCTCGAGGCAGACAAAGAAGATCATCGCGATAGCGATCGCCGCCGCCCTCCGGGACGGTCATGCCGTCCGGGCGCAGATGGCGGGTGCAGGAAGACTGGGTGTCTCAAAAGAGGAGATCGAGGAGGGGCTTCGGGTCGCGTTCCTGCTCGCGGGGATGCCGGCCTACGTCCACGGCAAGACCGCCCTCGAAGAGTACCTGGGTAACCGTCCCCGGAGGTAACATTATGGAACCTGAAGAATTACCCCAGATGCCGGTTATCGGTGAGAAAGCACCTGAGTTTGACGCGCTGACCACCCACGGACCCCTGAAACTCTCAGACCTCAAGGGGAAGTGGGTCATCCTCTTCTCCCACCCGGCCGACTTCACGCCGGTCTGCACCACTGAGTTTATGGCGTTTGCCGGGATCGCCGACGAACTCGCGAAACTGAACGTCCAGCTCATCGGGCTTTCCATCGACAGCGTCCACTCGCACCTTGCGTGGGTCAGGAACATCAAGGAGAAGATGGGCGTCGAGATCCCGTTCCCCGTCATCGCCGACCTCGACATGAAGGTCGCCCGGCGCTATGGGATGATCCATCCCGGGCAGAGCAGCACCTCCACCATCAGGACGGTCTTCTTCATCGATGATAAAGGTGTCATGCGGGCCATGCTCTACTACCCGATGTCCAACGGCCGCTCGATGCCCGAGATCCTCAGGCTCACAAAGGCCCTCCAGACCTCGGACGAGCACCACGTCGCGACACCGGCGAACTGGGAACCGGGGGAGAAGGTCATCGTCCCGGCGCCAAAGACCCCAGAAGAGATAGAGAAGAGGATGAAAGAGGGGTACGAGTGCAAAGACTGGTACCTCTGCTTCAAGAAACTCTGATCGTCCGTCAGGCAAACCTCCTCTTTTTTCCCGGCATCCCGCGAGAGTCGCCCGTCCGCCCCGATATGCTCCCCGGGCGACCGGCAGGCGACAAGGAATCCTGACCGGTCAACGATCCCGGTGCATGAACGGTCATACCTGTTTCTCTGATGCGATCGTGCGGAGAGGGAGATAACCCCGGAACCACGGGTTACCGGGTCAGATGGGCCCGGATACGCCTCCATTACATTAATGGTGCCGAAAGCCCGATGGTACCTGCATTCAGGATTTGCCGGGTGCCGGCCCGGTATTTTTTCTGTGAGGGATCTCAAGAATGTTTGAGAAGACGTTGATTCCAGTGGCCTATGGTGAGAGACTCGAAGAGTTGAGAAAGGTCGGAAGGTTCCTCAGAGGCCTCGGATCCAGGTCGATCTGCCTCTACCACGTGAACGAACCCGCCTCCCTCTTCAGGGGTGCCGATCTCTCGTGGCTCACCCGTCTTGCGGAGGTACTCAGAGAGACGGGGCTTGCCGTGGAGGTGAAGAGAGGAAGCGGCCACATCGCCTCGGCAATCGCAGAAGCAGCCCTCCTCGAAGGGGCTGACAGCATCTACATGAAGACAAAGCGCCGCTGGCACATCGAGACGATGCTTCTTGGGAGCGTCTCACGGGATCTCCTCCGTCTTGCAGACGTGCCGGTATTCGTCCAGAAGGTCCGGCCCCGCCTGCCGGGCGATGGGGTCGGACCCCGGCGCGAGGGGCTGAAGATCCTCTATGCGACCGACCTCGATGAGGCGTCGGTCCGCCTGCTCCCCTATGTGATGAAGTTCCAGGGATCCTGGTGCCATATCCTGCACGCCAGGGGGAGGATGGCGGACCCAACGACAGAACGGCGGCGGAGGAAGGCCGTCGACGAGGAACTGCACGCGATAGCGGAGGATCTCCGCCCGTCCTTTGAACGTGTCACCTCCGAGCAGAGGATCGGGAATCCCGCTGCACAGGTGCTCCATGTCTCAGAGCAGATCGGCGCTGACGTCGTCGTCCTCGGGCGGAAGAGCCCGGCGTTCCCCTCTGCCCCGTTGGGAGATACGGCAGAACGGATCGTGACCGAATCAGGCGCCTCGATCTTCCTGATGCCGCAACCGGGGAGGTTCCATGCTTCGTGAGTATCTCCGGAGGGATGCGGTCTTTCTCCTCTCGTCCGGAGTCATCCTCTTCTTCATACTCATCGGCATCGTCAGGCCGGACCTCCTCGACGCGGCCTCCTCTGCAGTCCACGCGGCGATCCTCAACCACTTCAGCTGGCTCTACCTCATCTCGGTATTCTTCTTCCTCGTCTTCGCCTTAGGCCTCGCATTCTCCCGTTACGGGAGGATCAAACTCGGGGGTGACGCCGAGAGGCCGCAGTACGGGTTCTTCGGCTGGGTCGCGATGCTTTTTGCCGCAGGGATGGGGATCGGGCTCCTCTTCTGGGGAGTCTCCGAACCGCTTGTTCACTATCTCCAGCCGCCACCCTTCCTTGACCCTGCATCCCCCGACTCAGCTGCGTTTGCTATGCGCTACTCATTCTTCCACTGGGGTGTTCACCCGTGGGCTATCTACGCGATCATCAGCCTCTCCATAGCGTACTTCTCGTTCCGGCGCGGGATGCCGGCGCTGATCAGTTCCTGTTTCTACCCCATTCTCGGCGACCGGATCTATGGCCTGGCCGGGAACCTGGTGGATGTGCTCGCGGTCTTTGCGACGGTCTTTGGGACCGCAACTTCGCTCGGCTTCGGCGCCCTCCAGATTCACAGCGGTCTCACTCACCTCTACGGGATCTCGTCTGCGATCTCAGTCACCATCGGGATCATCATCATCGCAACAGCCCTCTTCATGGCGTCCGCGATCATGGGGGTTGAGAAGGGAGTTCAGGTCCTCTCGAAGTTCAACATCGTCCTGGCAGTAGCCCTGCTCCTCTTTATCCTCGCCCTCGGATCAACCCCCTACGTCCTCAATGTCTTCACCTCCTCCCTCGGCGGCTACATCAACAACATCATCGACCTCAGCCTCCAGTCGTATCCGTTTGCAGGGTTTGAGTGGAGCAGGAACTGGACGGTCTTCTACTGGGCGTGGTGGATCTCGTGGTCGCCGTTTGTGGGCCTCTTCATCGCGCGGATCTCCCGGGGCCGGACGATCCGGGAGTTCGTCCTGACCGTTCTTACGGTCCCGTCCCTCTTCACCTTTGTCTGGTTCTCAGTCTTCGGGGGATCGGCCCTGAACCTCGAACTGAACCAGGGAGCGCACCTCGCCGCAGTCGCAGGAGAGGACATCACACTCGCCCTCTTCGCGTTCCTCGAACACTACCCGTTCGCAGGCATCCTCTCGCTCGTCGCGATCGCCGTCCTCCTCGTCTTCTTCGTCACGTCGGCAGACTCGGCGACGGTGGTCCTCGGTTCGCTCACCTCGAACGGGAACCTGGCCGTTCCGACCTACAAGAAGGTGATCATGGGACTCTCCCTCTCCGCCGTCGCGATCATCCTCCTCGTCACCGGAGGGCTCTCGTCCCTGCAGAAGATGGCGATCACGGCGGCGTTTCCGTTCCTGTTCGTGATGCTCATCCTCTGCTACACGCTCGCGATCGGATTGTCGCAGGAGAAGGTGCCGGAGTAGCGGGAGGAGGCAGGCGGGACCACAGTGACGGACCGCTCTTCGCCGCCGGAAAACCCCGGCACTTTTTTTGCCTCCGGCCCGACAATACTTCCTATATGACCATTGACGTCCTCGCGTTTGCGACCTCGCCCCGTCGCCACGGCAACTCCGAGACCCTGCTTGACCGGGTGCTCGCGGCGATGGAGAGGGAGGGAACAGCGGTCGAGAAGATCATCGTCCCGGAAGCAGATATCAGACCCTGCCGGGGGTGCAACGCCTGTGAGAAGCTCAACCGGTGCGTCCAGCGGGATTACATGGACTACCTCCACGACCGGATCGTAGCGGCCGACTGCATCGTCCTCGCGTCCCCCATCTACTGCATGGGGCTTGCGGCGCAGGCGAAGGTGCTGGTCGACCGGACGCAGGTCTTCCGCTCCCGGAAGTACGTCCTCGGCCTCCCAATCGTCCCGCCGGAGCGCAAAGGGAAGCGGGTCGGGATCTTCCTCTCGACCGCCGGGCAGACCTGGGAGAACGTCTTTGACGCGGCGATCCCGTCGGTGAAGTGCTTCTTTAACGTCATCGATATCAGAGGCAGGGATATCAGGTACCTGATGGTGAACGGCGTCGACGAGAAGGGCGCGATCGACCGCCACCCCACCGCCATGCGTGACGCAGAAACCCTTGCAGGAGAGGTCATCGCACACCTGCGGGAGGTCGGCGTGGCATGACCGGACCCTTAAGAGTCCTCGGGATATCAGGGAGCCCCCGGCGGCACGGGAACACCGAGACCCTGCTTGACGCCGTGCTTGAGGGTGCCCGGGAGGCGGGGGCGGAGGTCGAGAAGATCGTCCTCCGGTCGCTCGACTACGCCTCGTGCCGGGGGTGCAACGCCTGTCACCGGACCGGGGTCTGTGTCATCCAGGACGACCTCACCCCGGTCTTTGAGAAGATCGCCGCCGCCGACGTCCTCGCTGTCGCATCCCCCATCTACTCGATGGGGATCACGGCGGAACTCAAGGGACTGATCGACCGGGCCCAGTACATCTGGGCGCGCAAGTTCATCATGAAGACCCTCTACTTCACCACCGAACATACCCGGCATCATAAGGGGATCTTCATATCGACCGCCGGACTTGGGTGGGAGAACGTCTTTGACGCGGCATTCCCCGCAATCACCGCCTTCTTCAACACCACCGGGTTCGAGTACTGGGACAACGTCATCGCAAACGATCTGGACCGTTACGGCGGGATTGCAGGGCACCCCACCGCACTCGCGGAGGGGCGGGCGAAGGGGCGGGAAGTGGTCGGTCTCCTCCGGAAGCTGCAGGCGGCGGAAGACGCGGAGGCCTGAGGTCCCACCCGGCCCGGAGCACCCGCAGGTGGGATTCTATCCCCGGGATCGGAACGCGGATACAGCCCCCAGGTAAAGGATGTTCTAGACGAGCACACAGAAAGTGAAGAATATTTCCCAAAGCCCGCGCGTGCCGGCATGCCCGGGCGCGGCCCCTGATGTACGGATCAACAATATTTCCTTCTGGTCTGCAACCGGAGTATTTTAATAAGATTTTAGTGAGAACTCCCTTCAGTATAAACACGCGAGATGTTTTTCAGGACCACAAAAGGACGCGTATGTGACTCCCATCAGGCCCCCGGGAACCATTTATGAAGCGCCGCCGGAGTACCGGATACTTGACGGTGTCAATGACTGGTATCTCCTGGTCGGTGAGGATCACAAAATAGTCTGGGCAAACACGGCCTTCCGCCGGGTGCTTGGGGTGCCGGAGGGCGATCTTTGGCAGGCCATCCACGCGCTCGGGGGGGGCGGGGATCTTGCCGGGAGAATCCTTGCGGCACTCAAGGATGAAGATGAGGTCCCCGAGTTTGAGTGCCGGATCCGGGATCTGGAAGGGGGAGAGCGACGGTGTCTCTGCTCGGGCCGGAAGGCGCCGTCCGATGAGGGCTGGTTACTGTGGTTCCGCGAATTCCCGGACGCCGGGGACTACGAGAAGATCGTCGAGTACACCGGGACGGCGACGATCCTCATCGAGGACGGCGGTACCATCTCAGTCGCGAACACCGAGTTCGAGCGGCTCTCCGGGTACCCGCGCCGGGAGATCGTCGGGGTCAAACGGCTGACCGATTTTGTTCCCCGGGCCGACGAACTCCGGCGGATTACCGGCTACCACACCCTCCGGCGGAGCGACCCTGCAGCTGCACCGAAGAACTACTCCTTCTCGTTTGCCGACCGGTCCGGGAACATCCATACCGTCGAGGCCACCATCGGCATGATCCCGGGGACGAACCGGTCGGTGATGTCGCTCCTCGACGTGACCGGACGGAGGCGTGCCGAGCAGGCGTTGCAGGAGAGTGAGGAGCGGCTGAACCTTGCGCTCATGGCTGCAAACGACGGGCTGGTCGACTGGGACCTCGGCACCGGGACGATCTTTTACAGCCCGCGGTGCTTCACGATGCTCGGCTACGAACCGGGGGAGTTCGTGCCCACGGTCTCCTCGCTCCTCTCGCTCGTCCACCCTGAAGACCGCGACCGGGTGGAGGCGGCGCTCACCGGCATGGCTACCGGAGGAGGACGCGACCGCCTCGAACTGGAGTTCCGGGCGCGGTCAGCATCCGGGAGATGGATCTACGTGCTGGACCGGCTCCAGGTGGTCAGCCGGGATGCGGATGGGATGCCGCTCCGGATCGTGGGAACGCACTCTGATATCACAGAGAGGAAAGCGGCCGAGAGAGAACTCCTGGTCCGGAAGATGGCGATGGAGTCGTCGCTCTCCGCAATCGCCATCGCCGACCTCGACGGATACCTGACCTACGCCAACCAGGCACTGCTCGAGATGGGTGGGCTCACCGACCGCGGCGAGATCCTCGGGCGGCACCTTTCAGAGTTCTGGGTAGGCCCCGGGAAGGTCAGGGAAGTTCTCAGGACGCTTGCAGAACGAGGCAGGTGCACCGGAGAACTGGTCGGCAGGCGGGCCGACGGGACAGAATTTACCGCCCACATAAACGTGAACATCGTCACCGAGAGGTCCGGGGATCCAGTCTGCATCATGGCCACCGCGGTCGATGTCACCGAGCAGAGGCGCATGGAAGAGGCGCTCCGGGAGAGCGAGAAGCGCTACCGGGCGCTTGCGGAGTCGGCGCCGGATATCATCTTTCTGGTCGACATGGAAGGGAATGCCCTCTACGTGAACAGTGCCGGCGGCCGCCTGCTTGATAGAGAGCCCGGGGCGCTGCAGGGGATGAACGTCAGGGAGATGTTTCCGCCCCGGATTGCAGAGAGGTGGGTTGCGATGCTCCGGAAGGCGGCGGAGCCAGCCGCGGGATCCCTCACCGAGGAGACCCTGCTGCCCGGGGACGATGGCGGCACCTGGCTTGAGACACGCCTCATCCCGATGACGGAAAGCGACGGCACCGTCCGCAACCTGCTCGGGATCAGCCGGGACGTCACCAGGCGGAAACGGGTGGAAGAACAGCTCCAGTTCCAGGCCCTGGTGCTCGGGCAGGTGGATGACGCCGTGATCGCGGTCGACGCGGATGGGCGGATCACCTACATGAACCGGGCCGCAGAGCGGCTCTACGGCGTCTCTTCGAGTGAGGCTCTCGGCAGGCTCAACACGGACTTCTTCACCTACGAATGGCTCCGCCCGGACGACGAAGAGGAGGCCCAAACCGCCCTCCAGGATCCAGGAATCTGGCGCGGCGTCACCATCCACCGGAAACGGGACGGGGAAGCCCTATTCGTCGATGCGACCCTCAGCGCCCTGGAAGACGACCGCGGAAACGCCACCGGAATGCTCTGCTCCCTCCGGGACATCACCGAGCAGAAGCGTGCCGACCTCGAACTCCGGATCAAGGACATGGCGATAGCGTCGTCACTTGGTGCCGTCGCCCTCGCCGACCTCGAGGGGAGGATCATCTACGTCAACCGTGCCTCCCTCGCCGTGCATGGATGGGAGCGAGAGGAAGAGGTCATCGGGAAGCCGTTCTCGATGATCTGGGCCGACCGGGAGGAGGGGGAGCGGACCAGGGAAGAGGCCCTCCGGAACGGCGCCTGGCTTGGGGAGATAGAGGCGCGACGGTCTGACGGGACGACCTTTCCCGTGCAACTCGCTCTCTCCGTCGTCACCGATGAGTCGGGCAGGCCACTCTGCCTGATGGGCTCCGGGATCGATATCAGCCAGCGGAAACTGGCCGAGCAGGATCTCCGGATCCGTGATATGGCGATAGCATCCTCGCTCAACGCGTTCACGATCGCTGATCTCGACGGCCGCTTGACCTACGTCAACCAGGCGTTTCTCTCCATGTGGGGCTACGGCTCCGCTGCCGAGGTCCTCGGGCGATCGATTACTGAGTTCTGGCAGGACGAAGATGATGCTACAGCTGCTCTTCGGGCACTCCTTGTTTCCGGGAGATATGTCGGCGAGCGGGTCGGGAGACGGCGGGACGGCACAGAGTTTTATGTCACGTACTCCGGGAACCTGGTCACGAACGACGCCGGGGCCCCGATCTGCCTCATGGCCTCGATCGTAGATATCACCGAACAGAAGCGAGCCGAGGCGGAGATCCAGGCCCGCAGCAGGGAACTCTCGGTCCTAAACCAGATCATCAGCGTATCAACGTCTGCGACCGACATCGAGGAGGCGCTGGAGGACGTGCTCGCGGCAACCATCGCCCTCCTCGATCTCCGGGGCGGCGGGATCTACCTGGTCGAACCAGGCCGGCAGAGCGCGCGGCTCGTCTGCATCCGGGGCATGCTGGATGACTTCATCCCACCGCCTGGCGTCCCCGACATCACCGTACCGCCGTACGCGGATGTATTCGTGGCGGGAGAGCCCCTCTTCGTCGACGACCCTGGGGAGCGCGACATACCACCGTATGCCAGCATCCCGATCGTGGCGCCCGGAAGGGTCGTCGGGTCCCTGAACCTGGTGCCTCACGACCACAGGCTGTTCGCCGACGCCGACCGCTCCCTCCTGGTGGCCATCGGAAGGGAGATCGGGAGTTCCATCGAGCGCACACTGCTGATACGGCAGCTTGAGGAGGCCCAGCGGGAGGCAAACCTCTACCTCGATATCCTCAGCCACGATATCAGGAACGCGGAGAACGTCTCGAGCCTCTACACCGACCTCCTCATCAATATGCTCGAGGGGGAGCCGAAGGGGTACGCACAGAGACTCCGGAGCAGCATCAGGAAGAGCATCGAGATCTTACGGAACGTCTCGACGATCCGCCGGATCCACCACGAGTCGGCCATGCTCGTGCCGGTCGACCTCGACCGGGTAATCCAGGACGAGATCGGGATCTTCTCCGAGATCAACTTCCACTACGAGGGGACCGATCTCGCGGTCATGGCAGACCCGCTCCTCCCTGAGGTCTTCACAAACCTCATCGGGAACGCCATCAAGTTCGGGGGACCGACGGTCAAGGTCACCATCAGGGTGGAGGAGAGCGGCGATGACGTCCTGGTCTCGATCGAGGACACCGGGCCGGGGATTCCCGATGAGATGAAGGAAGCCGTGTTCATGCGGTTCGGGAAGAACAGGAGCCGGAAGAGCGGGCAGGGTCTCGGTCTCTACATCACCCGGATGCTGATCGAACGCTACGGCGGCCGGATCCGGGTCGATGACCGGGTGCCGGGACACCCGGAGTGCGGTGCAGCGTTCCGGTTTTCGCTGAAGAGAGCCTGAAAAGGGATGAGTCCCTCAGAGGAGGAGGGACCAGATGAGGACTCCAGCGGAGGCGGCCATGAGCGCCGCAAACGCGGCCGGGTTCCAGGCGAGGACTTTGCGGCCGTCGAGAACGCTGATCGGGAGCATGTTGAAGGTGGCAATCATGGCGTTGACCCGGAGCCCGACGAGGCCCACGATGCCGATGAGGCCGCCGCCGAAGAGCATGAGGATCGCGAACGGTATGCAGAGGAGGAGGTTCGTGATCGGTCCCGCCGCAGATATCCGCCCGTTCTCGACCCGTGTTGCGTTCCCGTAGATGTAGGTCGCTCCCGGCGCCGCAAAGACGATCCCTACAAGCGCCGCCATCACCACGGCGATGAGGAGCATCTGGTTATCTTTCTGGAATTCAGCCCAGTAACCGTAGCGCATCGCGGCGAACTTGTGCGCGAGCTCGTGAAGGACGAAGGCGACCCCTACCGTGAGGAGAGAGAGCACGAAGAAGAAGATGAGCCCGACGATGTCCACCCCGCCCCGGATGTAGATCAGGGTGAAGGCGATTGAGATGGCAAGCCACGCGATGAGGAGATCCCGGCGCTCACGTGGCGGTATTTTTTCCAGCATCCGGTACCAGGTTTGCGCCGGGATCATAAG
This sequence comes from Methanoculleus sp. UBA413, assembly GCF_002502935.1. Lineage (NCBI taxonomy): Archaea > Methanobacteriati > Methanobacteriota > Methanomicrobia > Methanomicrobiales > Methanomicrobiaceae > Methanoculleus > Methanoculleus sp. UBA413. Next base: position 15,286 of record NZ_DAQR01000007.1, on the reverse strand, counting down.
ATTCTTCGCTTCTTCCGGGACGCGGCGGGCTGCAGGGTACGGAGCTCAAAGTGATCTGAGGGACAGTAGTGCATCGATTCCAAAATAGCAGACCACATCTGGCCTTCGTCCCATCCCCCACGGAGCGCTCCCCTCCGCGCTCCTCCCCCGCCCCCTCCCGGGAGCGAGGGCAGTCATGGCGATATCCGGTGGGCAGCCGCGCCAGGGGGTGATGCTGCCGCCGGTTTCCCGAAAGACCAGGAAGAACCGGCTAGAAACCAGTTCTTTCCCGGGATCTCCCCGGGCAGTGGACCGTGGTGGATATCCCCTTTGGGGGGTGGGGGACCGGGGAGGGGGCTCGCCCAACGCCCGGGCACACCGGGTGCATCCCCCCGCCAGGCCCGTCATGTTTATTCCCCCGCCGGGGCTAATCATGGAGTATGTCCCTTGATGCCGTCAGGAACGGAATCCAGGAGATCGATGAGCAAATCATCGATCTCGTTGCAGAACGGCAGAGACTGGCGGCGCGGATCGCCCGCCTCAAACAGGAGAACGGTCTACCTATCCGCGACGACGAGCAGCGGAAAGTGGTCCTCGACCGGGTCTTCACCCACGCCGTCGAGAGCCGGATCGACCCGGTCGCCGTCCGGAAGATCTTTGAGATCCTGATCGAGATGAACGAAGAGCGGCAGCGGGAGTGCAACGGGGACGGCAACCTGCCGTGAAAAAAGGATTTAGGGGGTGATCATCGTGCCGACGCCCTCGTCGGTGAAGAGCTCGAGGAGCAGGTTGTGCTCCTTGTTGCCGTTCACGACGTGAGCGCTCGTAACGCCGTTCCTGACCGCCTTCATACAGCCCTCGAGTTTCGGGATCATTCCACCGGCGATCGTCCCGTCGCTGATCATCGCCTCAGCCTCGGGGAGCGTCAGGCGATGGTAGACCATCGTTCGGTCGGCGTTCATCACCCCATCGACGTCGGTGAGGTTGATCAACTTGAATGCCCGAAGAGCGATCGCGATCTCGGCGGCCGCGGTATCGGCGTTGATGTTCAGGCTCCCGCCCTGCCGGTCGAGGGCCATCGGCGCCACCACCGGGATGTAGCCCTGAGCGAGGAGGCAGTGGAGCACCTCGGGGTCGACCTCCTCGATCTCGCCGACCCTGCCGAGGTCCACCTCCTGGACAACATCCCCCACCATCACCCGCTGGGGCTCCATCTTCCGGGCGATGAGGAGGTTTGCGTCGTTCCCGGAGATCCCGACCGCCCGGGTGCCGCAGTTCGCGATGAGGGAGACGATCCCGTCGTTGATCTTGCCGACGAGGACCATCTGTGCGATCTCGAGGGTCTCGGGGTCAGTGATCCGAAGCCCGCCGACGAACTTCGGTTCCTTGCCCATCGCCCGCATCTTTGCGGTGATCTCGGGTCCTCCGCCGTGGACCAGGACAACCTTCATCCCCACATAGCGGAGGAGGACGGCATCCCTGATCACTGTCTCAAGGATGCTCTGGTCGACCATCGCGTGGCCGCCGAGTTTGATCACGATCGTCTTCCCGTAAAACTTCTGGATATAGGGGAGTGCCTCCATCAACACGTCTTCTCGTTTCATGTCGTATACTTCCCGTTGATCTCCACGTATCTCTCGGTGAGGTCACATCCCCACGCCGTCGCCTTCCCATCGCCTGCCGCAAGGTCGAGGTCGAAGGAGACGGTATCACCGTGCATCGCGACCTTCGCCGCTCCGAGATCGGCGACGATCTCGCCGCGGACGACGAGGGGCACCCCCCCGACCCGGAGGGAGACCGCGTAGGGGTCGAACTCAGCGCCCGACCGGCCGGCGGCCGCGACCACCCGGCCCCAGTTCGGGTCCTCGCCATAGATGGCGGTCTTGACGAGCGGGGAGGCGACGATCGTCCGCGCCACGGCGGCGGCCTCGTCCTCGTCTGCGGCGCCGCGGACCGTGACCTCGAGGAGTTTCGTCGCTCCTTCGCCGTCGCGGGCGATCTGGACCGCGAGGTTGCGGCAGACGGCCTCGATGGCGTCTGCGAGTTCCTCCCGGTTCACCTTTCCTGCAGCCCCAGTCGCGGTGCAGAGGGCCACATCGTTCGTGCTCGTGTCCCCATCGACCACGACCCGGTTGAAGGACCGCCGGGTCGCCTGGCGGAGGATATCGTGGAGGACCGGGGCCTCAACCTCAGCGTCGGTGTAGATGAACGCAAGCATCGTCCCCATGTTGGGGGCGATCATCCCGCTCCCCTTGGTGATCCCGCCGACAGAGAACGACCCGGTCTCGACAAGGGCGTGTTTCGGGAAGGTGTCGGTGGTCATGATCGCCCGGGCCGCCGCGTCCTCGGCGTCGTCGTTGCGGGCGAGGAGGGGGGCTATGCGCTCGCACTGGTCCCGAATGAGCGGGAGGTTGAGGTAGCGCCCGATCACCCCGGTGCTCGCAACACCGACCGACTCCGGCTCAAGCCCGAGCGGAGCGGCCGCGATAGCGCACATCTCCTCCGCATCGCGGATTCCCCGCTTGCCGGTGTAGGCGTTTGCGCACCCGCTGTTCACGACGACGGCATCGAGTCTGCCCCGACGCATCCGGTCCATCATCACCTCGACCGGGGCCGCTCGCATCTTGTTCGAGGTGAAGACCCCAGCCGCGGTCCCGCTCGCCCGGATCAGCGCAAGCCCGAACTTTCCTTCCTTGATCCCGGCGGCGCTGACGCCTTTTGTCGCACAGATGCTCTTCATGCCTCTTCCTCCTCCCCGGCGGGCGCCCCGATGCCCCGGACGATGTCGGCCCGGGTGACGATCCCAACCAGCTTTCCGTCGCGGAGCACCGGGAGGCGTGCGATCCTCTCCCTGAGCATCAGGGAGGCCGCATCGACGATATCAGACTCTTCGTCGATCGTGACGACCGGGCTGCTCATCACCCGCCGCACCTCCATATCGCTGATATCGGTGAGCGCCCGTTTTGTCTTCTCCCAGTTGATGAACTCCCTGATAGGGACCTCGATCACCTCAAGCGGCGACGGAAGCCAGAGGTCGCTTGAGAGATCGCCGACATCAAGGAGCGATATGATATCGGTCTCGGTGACGATTCCCGCCACCCGGTCGCCATCCATGACGGGGAGCCCGCCGATATGGTACTTCCGGAGCAGCCCTGCCGCCTCGCGGACCGGTGAGTCGACCCGGACGGTCACCGGGTCCGGGGTCATGATATCCTTGATCAGCACCGCCATCACCTCATGGAAGCATGCCGGCGAAGCGGAGACCGTCGTCTTCCGCAAACCCGCACATCAGGTTCATGTTCTGGATCGCCTGGCCGCTTGCGCCCTTGACCAGGTTGTCGATCGCCGATATCGCGACGACGCGGTCGCCTTCGCTCTCCACGGCCACGTCGCAGAAGTTCGTTCCCCGCACGGCGGCAAGGGTCGGTTTCTGGTAGCGGACGAAGAACTCGTCTTCGTAGAACTTCCGGTAGAGCGCCTCGACCTCGTCCTGCTCCATCGGCTCGCGGAGGAGGATATGGGCCGTCGTGAGGATGCCCCGGTTCACCGGGAGGAGGTGCGGCGTGAAGTAGCACCGGGCGGTTGAGCCGAGCCGGGCTGCCTCCTGCTTCATCTCAGCAAGGTGGCGGTGGGTCGTCCACTTGTAGGCGCTGAAGTTGTCGCCGACGTTGGGGTAGTGGGTGGTTCCCGACGGGGTGTTGCCTGCCCCGGTGACCCCGGTCTTTGAGTCGTAGATGATCGTGTGGGCAAACTTCGCCAGCGGTGCCGCCGCGAGCGTCGCCCCGGTCGGGAAGCAGCCCGGGTTCGCGACGAAGGATGCCCCCCTGACCTCGTCCCGGTGGAGTTCGACGAGACCATAGGGGGCCTCGAAGTAGGCCTCGTGGCGCACGCCGTAGGTCTTCTCGTAGACGTCCTTTGCGAGCCGGTAGTCGGCAGAGAGGTCGACGGTCTTAATCCCCCGCTCTGCAAGCGTCCCGGCAATCTTCATCGCCGCGGTGTGCGGTACGGCGAGGAAGGCAAAGTCGGCGTCGATATCGCCGGCTTCGATGTTCCGAAAGACGAGATCGGTCAACCCCCGGAGGTGGGGATGGACCGAGGCGACGGGGGTGCCGTCCAGCTTCCGGGATGTCGCGGTGACGACGTCTGCGGACGAGTGGTTCAGCAGGAGCCGCATTAACTCGCCGCCGGTGTATCCGGATGCACCGATAATCGCAATTTCCATACGGAAGATGTGTCTTTTATAGAATCTTAAGGCTTTGTGATGTATCGTTCGTAGAGCCGGGCAGCCATCGATTCGATCGCATCCCGACCCTCAAGACCTTCGAGGAGGTCACGGGGCAGCGCGGATTTTCCGTAGGTCGCGCCCGCGTAGGCGCCGCAGATGAACGCGATGGTGTCGGTGTTCCCCCCGACATGGGCGGCGGTGTTGAGGAGCACTGAGACATCCCTGATGCGGTGGATAAGGAAGAATGCGAGCGGGACGGTCTGGTAGACGGTCACGTCGTTCCCGATCACCGATAGCGCGCTCTCAAGGCTGATCCCCTCGTTTGCAAGGCGGACGGCGGCGCGGATCTTGTTGCCGAGGGTGATGTCCTCGAGGCCCGCATGCTTCTCGGCGAGGGAGAGCGCGTCGGGGCGGCCGCGGACGGCGTAGTGGACGAGCATCGCGACGGTGACCGCGCCGGCGTGCGCCGCCGGGTGAGTATGGGTGACGCTGCAGGCCTGGACCACCCGTTCGGTCACATCGACCGGGTCGCTGTAGGCGAGCGCGAACGGGATGGAGATGCTGATGCAGCCGGCGGTGTTGGAAGCGACGCCGCCCAACTGCTCGCCGGAGAGGAGGAGGCGCCGGCACGCGGCGTCCACGGCGGCGTCGGGGAACCGGAGCTCCTCGTTCATGTACATCCGGGCAAGGGCGGCCGCGTACCCCTGCTCAGAGTAGGTGCCGCCGACGAGCATCCCGGCGACGAGGAGCATCATCTGGGTGTCGTCGGTGAACTGCCCGGGCTTCAACCCCGCGTTCGGGTGGCCGCGCCAGGCCCGGCGGTATCCCTCATGGAGGCGCTGGAAGTCGGGAGGGGTGCTCTCCCGCGCCATGCCGAGCGCATCGCCCATTGCGGCCCCGAGAAGACAGCCCTTGAACTGATCGAGCATTTGAATAGTATCTCTCGTAAGATCCGCCTTAAGGGTTGTTATTCAGCGATGGAGAAGCCCCAAGCCCCCGCCGGTGTCCCGGATGCGACAGGCGGGGGCGGGGGCGGTTAACGCTCAGTTGAGGTATTCCTTCATCACAAAGAGTAGGCGCGCATCCGCGTTCAATCCCTGCGCGAACTGCTCCCGCTCGTCCCGGTCCCCGGAGTATGCCCGCATGTAGGCGATCCGGATTCTCTCTACCGGGACGCCCTCAGCGAGGAGCAGGTCGATAATCTCCCCCGAGGTCATCCCGGATGGGTTCTTCTGGCCGATGTCGAAGAGCCACAGCGTACGGTCCCCCACGGTCTTTGGGTTCTCAATGACGCTCATGAAGAAAGCCTCATTGGCATCAGTTATCCTGACAACCGCATGATTCTCTAGAATGACACGGTATCCAGCGAATTCTGCGGCCGTCGCGTTGAGGCAGAGCCAGGAGTCCGCGGGGCTCGTCCGGAGCCCGCCCGGAGGGGAACTCCCAAGGTGCTCCTCGATGATGGCAAAGACCTCATCGTCAGGCAATTCGGCATTATAGGCAACACCGATAGACCAATCTGCCCTCTGCTGCCACTCTTCCAGTTCTCTCTCCCATGCGGCCGTATCCGGTTCGGGTATGGGGGTGTCGGGGGCCGGCGATACCGCCAGGTTCTCGAAGAAATCCACGTAGCGTTCAAAATCCTCCTCGGATAGCGGTTGCCGGAGATTGATCCCATGGCGTTCCGCAAACGAGAGGGTCCCACGATAGCGCACATCGGCTTCGTGCCATGCGGCGACCCTCCCCTCGGCCTCATCTTGATCGAGGATACGCCCAAGATGGTCGACTGTGGCTGCATCCTCTTCTGTCGGCACCCATTCATCCACCATCCTCCCTGATGCCGGATCGAACAGAAGGCATGTCTCCGTGCCGTCAGCAGTTGCCGCACGCACCAGGACGCCGGTGACCGGCGAGGCGTAGCACGGGCGGGCGTCCCTGACGCTGCAGCCGGGATAAATCCGTTTTGTTGCGGCGATAGCCCAGGATACAGCGTCATCAGGGTCGAAGGCCGTCGGCGGCGTGGTCCCATAATCCATCACCGGACCGCCGAGGACCGTCCGGGCCGCGATCTTGATGCTCCCGATCGTCGTGCCGCCGCTCTCCACCGGATAGTGATAGACGAACGGCCTCCCGTTGCGATCGGCAAAGAGCACGGGCCCGGCCCCGACCGTCGCGTTCCGCCAGGCCTCCCCTTCAGTGAGCCCGGGGCCCGCGACGATGAACTCGACGAGTGCTGCGGTCGCATGATCGCGGGCGGTCTCTTCCGCGACGAGGTACGGGTCTCTAGGCTCCGCCCGCCTCTCACTGACCACCGATGCAGCAACCCGCATCATCTCATCCATGGGGAGTCTCCCCGTCATGCAGAAGGAGGCATCGTTCCAATCCCACCGGAGCAGCCAGGGAGAACCCGGCGAACGATCGTCGCCCTCGTAGACCAGCCGGCCCTCGATGCCATCACCCTGGACGATCCAATCCTTGTTTCCGGCGACCGTCGGACCGGGGCACGGGGCGTCCGGGGACGAGAGCCGTGTTATCCGGAGGTCGGCGGCGGTGCTGCTGTAGGTGAGCGTGACGCTGCCGTCGGAAGAGCGGGTGGCGTTTTCAAAGACGTAGCCTTCGGGGAGGTAGGACGGCACGGGGGTCTCGGGGCCGAAGACCTCGCGGGCCTCATCGGGCGTGGCCGAGTACTCTGGCGTGGCCTGATCCGTGCCGGTGCACCCGGCAGCAGCAAGGAGGCAGCCGAGCAGGAGAAGGGTAGGGAGAATGGGTTTCATGACAGTTCCTCGGTGCGGATGTCCGGAGTTGCGCGGCCGACCATGGAGGGGAGAGAGAGGCATGCTCCCCTGCAGGGGGGCCGGCTCCGGCATCCACACAGTGAGGCTTTCGCCCGGGCCCATATACCTTTTCTGTGTCGGGAACGTGCATATCGGACGGTCAGGAGAGGCCGTGCTCATGGAAGCAGTCGGTGTAGCGCGTATCCGACCCCCGGATGTGAGTCGCCACCCACTGGCTGAGGAAGTTCATGACCTGAATCGAGAGGCCGAGCCTGCCTTCCTCGAACCCCTGCGCAAACTCGCCGACCTTCGCGACAAAGGCCTGGTGCTCACGCCGGTGCGCGGCAAGACCGGCATAGCCGAATTTCTGCATGTATTGCTCCTCGGCCGAGAAATGATACTGCGTGTAGGCGGCAAGGTCTGCGAGCACCTTACCGAGAACATCTTTCCCGCGTTTTTCGAGCATCGCGTCGTGGAGGTCGTTGATGAGCGATACAAGCCGCTGGTGCTGGCCGTCAATTTCTTTGACGCCGACGGAGAGGTCGTCGGACCACTTCATGAATGCCATGAGCTGGGATGGCGCCTCCCTCCGCATAAATTGTTCGTTTTTGTACGAACACGATGAGGATGAACACCGACCATCGTCCATCAAGCCGGAGATCACTTATAACGCGGCGGCGAACCCCCCAATCAGGATACCGGCCGCGCATAGGTGCCACGCAGCCGGGGAGACGATACCATGCAACAACTCTCGATACAGGCGGTCGCCGCCGTGCTTCTGATCGTGCTTGCCGGGATCGCACCGGCGGCAGGGATCGAGACCGCCCCCAACCGGAATCCTGATGTGGGGGATCGTCCAATATTCTGGACATATGTCTAAAATATTGGACATTCGGGAGGACTACCTCAGGGTCCTCTCCCTCTTCACCCGGGGCTACGATCGCGAGATATACATCCGGGAAGTCGCCAGATACCTTCCCATCAGCCGCGGGACGGCCCAGACGGCCCTCGAATATCTTGAGGCAAAGCAGGTCCTCCGCTCCGTCACCAGGGGCAGGACACGGTTGTTCTCCCTGCGCCGGGGCGATCACGCGCGGGACTTCTGCACCCTTGCAGAGGTCTACCGGAGGATCTGCCTCCGGGAGGAGGAACCCTTCCTCGCCGGAGTTCTCAACCGGATCGTCCCCCATATCGAGGGAAGCGGTGCAGTCTTCGGGAGCCGCGCAGAGGGGACCGCAGACGAGGAGTCCGACCTCGACCTTTTCGTTGCCGGTGAATGCCGGGGGGAGGAAATTGAGAGGATCGGGAAGATCTATGGTCTCAAGATTCACCTCACCGTCTACCCGACGGAGATCTTCGACCGGGACCTCCATACGGACCCCTTTCTCCGGGAGGTGCTCCGGAACCATGTGCTGATCAAAGGCACCGAACACTTCGTCGAGAAGGCGGTGGGATGATGGACCAGCTCGTATGGTGCGGCCGGATCAGAAACGGCATCTCCCTCACCGCCCCGAATGAGACCCTGGCGTCGGCATACCTGAAGAAGGCCGAAGAGGCCCTTGAGACGATGCAGACGATTCCCCGCTCACGACTGGAGGATAACGACCGCATATTACGCGATGTACTTCTCCCTCTATGCTGTCCTCACGCGGATCGGGATGGTGCGAGAACCATGCCTGCACCATCCTGCTCATGGAACGGCTTCTCTCCGATTATTTCGCTCCTGCCGAGGCGGCACTCGTGGAAAAGGCAAGGGGAGCACGGGTCGATGCCCAGTACTACGTCTCGCGGGAGATTCCCGACCTCTTCTGCGAAGAACTTATCCGGGCCGCCCCCCGGTTCCTGGTGAAATGCACTGGCATCGTCGACGGGATGAGCGAGAAGGCCATCGGGGCCCTGAGGGGACGCCTGACGGAGGCGCTACGGGAAGAGGGGTGAGAAAGCGGCGGAGCGAAGCCACCCGATCGCTGATGCCACGACCCGCGTCACCTCGCCCACAGAGAGGCTTCCCATTATCTCGTAGACCGACCGGCCCGGGATGCCGCGGCCCGGCTCGGGCACCCACACGGGAAGGGGGCCCGGTCCCTATACCGATCCTCTATCAAAAAGGTATCCGTTGCCGCCCGCATCCCCGACAGCCAGAAGAGTTGACTCTTGACACAGAAATCACTTATAGCGCGACGACAAGCTCTTCGATCAGGAGGGGGGGCGCCTATAACGAGAGAGAACCATGAGACAATCATTAATACTGAGGGGCGCCGCCGTGCTCCTGGTAGTGCTCGCCGGGATCGCACCGGCGGCCGCCCTCGACAATCTTACGGCCGATCCTGCACGGATCGAGGAGATGACGTATGACCTCTGCACGTTCGAGCGGGCGCTGGGGTCAAAAGAGCGAACGGCGGCCGCGACCTATATCACCACCGCGATGGAGGAGCGCGGGCTCTCGGTCAGCACCGGGAGGTTCGCGTATACCAACTGTTACTTCGACCCGCCGCTTGCCCTCTCCTCGAACATCATCGGCGTCAGGGAAGGGGCGACCGACCGGATCGTCGTCATCTCTGCGCACTACGACACCGCCGTCCCGGAGACCCCCGGCGCCGACGACAACGCCGCGGGCGTGGCGACGATGCTCGAGGTCGCCAGGATCCTCAACGCCACCCCCCTGAACCGGACGGTCTATTTCATCGCCTTCGGCGGCGAGGAGACCGGGCTTGAGGGGAGCAGGCGGTGGCTCGCCGACAACCCGGACCTCCACGACCGGATCGTCGCCGCGATCAACCTCGACTGCATCGCCTCCGGGGACCATCTGCTCGCGACGACGCTCCCCCAGCACCGGTGGATCCTTGACGTGCTCCCGCCGTGCATCGAGGAGACGCCGGCCCGGCTGCTCGACGCTGCACGGGGAGACGAACACGCCTTCCGTGCCGCCGGGATACCGACGACCCGGCTCTACGAGCGCGACAGTCATGCAATCATCCATACCGCCGACGACCGGCCGGAGAGGCTCAACTACACCCTTGCCGCCGAGTGTGCTGAGATTGTCGCCGGGACGGTTGTGGGGCTTGACGCGGGCGGTGACGGGCCGGGAATCGACCTTTCGGTCGAGAACGGGACAGTCATCTTCACAACTCTGAATGACGCACCGATCGAGGTGATCGTCGACGGCACCAGCCTCGGGGTGCTCCCGTCGGGGTCGGTCACCCTCCCGAAAAGTCCGCGCGTTGTGCAGGCAGTCACCTACGGCCCCACCGGGGCGAAAGCGGTCGCGACGGTCATGGGGGAGGGGGTAGAGATCGTGCCGCCGACGGTATCGGGGAGCGCCGTCACCATCCCCTGGGGAGCTGACCCTGGCGAAGATCCTCTAATCCACCTCACCTTTGCGGCCGTCCCGCTCTCCTACCGCCTCGACCGCCCGGAAGAGGTCGCCCGTGTCGACGGTTACTTTGACGGGATCCTGATCCGGGATCTTGAGGACGGCCAGGCGGTCATCCCAACCCCGGGGCCGCACTCCTTCACGGTCGTGGCATACGGACCGGACGGCTCGGTCCTCGGGGTCGACCGGACCGACTTCTTCCTCCAGCAGTATGGGATGGTTGACCTCGACGGCGGGCTCCTGCGGGTCGATGAGACCGGCGGGGTTACCTGCTCCGCGTCGGCCCGCACCTACACCTACAACTACACTCCCGGTGAGATCTACGATATCGTGGTGGGGTGCGACTACCGGGACACTGCGGATGTATTCCTGCAGACGGCGGAGTTCCGGGCGGACGGTCCCGGCGGCCAGAAGTGTGAACGCCGCTTCTTTGACGTGCCGGTTCTCAACGACTCCCGGCGAGAGGAGATCGGGTTCTGGCTGGAGCCGGAGGGGCCGGGCACCTACCACTGGACCATCTCCTGCAGCGAGGGCGACAGAAGGGCCGCGGAGACCGGGAGCCTCGTCCTCAGCTGAACCGGCTGCCCAGGGGCCGCGAACTGTCCAATATTGGACATATGTCTAGTGGAGCGTTGCAGCTAAATTTTCCACGGAGACCTCCCTGGGTTGGCGACCGGGCGGCTCCCCTGCTCTGTTCGATCGTGCCTCCGGGTCCGGGTTGTGCGGGGAGGGGGCTCGCCCCGCCCCCTGCCCCCGCCCCCAGGGCGATAGCCACCACGGTCCCCTGCCCGGGTGAGCCGGGGGAAACTCCGCGTTCCTGCGTCGAGCCTCTCGCTCTACCCCATGAATGCTCCCGCGTGGCTTTCCGCGAGAGGCTGGTGATCCCCGCACCAGAACCCGTAAAATAAGGTGAAATGCTCCACTAGGAGGGTGGACATTGAAGGGGCGGCCGGTACCCCGGGTACACCCGGCGAACCTTCAGTCATCAGGCTCTTCCCGGCCTCATAGCGTCGATCAGGCTCTTTGCGAGGTTTGCAACCCGGTTTCGGGTAATGTCCGGCGAACCCCCGCCCCCGTCCGGCGGCACACAGATGTCGGTCGCCAGGGGCCGGAATCTCGGGATAACGTCCCGCTCGTCGTAGACGACGTGTACAATTCTCTGCTCCCCGTCGATCTCGATGGTCCCGGCCTGAGCGATGACGAGCGACGTCGTATTACTCTTAATCGTCCCGAGGATCACGTCATCGCCGACCGTGAAGGATGCGGAACTCCCGGGTTCCCCGGCGATCATCCCCTCGAAGGACCAAATACGGGGGAGAGCGACGGCGAACGTGCCCGACTCGTTCTTCACAAAAGCCCGGGCGCCTTCTGCAACGGGACCCGGCACCGGTTTGAGGTCGAGCACGAACTCCCGGCCGGAGAGGCGGAGCGTCACCGGGCTCCCCGAACCCACGTCGGCGACGAACGCCCCCGGGTCGGCGGTCACGAGGTCGTAGTTCCGGAGGGGCGGGAGGTTTGTGAGGTTCACCTTGCCGGCCTGCGGGACCGGGGTGAAGTAGCCCGGGTCGGCCACGACCACGTGTGTCGTAGGGCCGGACGGGAAGCCCGATACCGTCGCAGACCCACGTTCGGGGAACGTCACATTCTCCCCGAGCAGGATCAGGCCGGGGTATCTCTTGACCAGTTCCGGGCCCGGCCGCTCCGGTTTTTCCGTAACTATCGGCTTGTAGTACATCGACATATCCTGGGGTGTGACCCATTCGTCGAAGGTATCAAGCCAGTTTGTGTTCTCCCCACCGGCAGAGACCACCGGAACGAAGAACGTCCCGATGAGCACTGATGCCAGCAGCAGACCAGGCAGCCGCACTTTGATGCTGTTCATCATCCCCCGAATCACCCCCCTGCATCAGCAAAGACGTATTCGATATATGGTTCAGGAGCACCGCCCCGGACCGCGGTTCCAGAGAACGCGTACACCGGCCGGACCAGGTCCTGCACGACACCTCTCGGCTCCATCCAGTAACCGATCGCGACGTTCTCGATCGTGATCTGATCATACTCCCCACCCCCGTGGGGGCGGACAGTCCTTGCTGCAAGGAGATCCTCATATGCCTCCCCGGGGGATCGGAGGCTAACATTCCCGTACGGCGTCACCTCCCGCCAGGTCTTCACGAGCCCGACGACCTCGCCGCCGTCACCCAGGATCACCGCAAATTCATCACCATAGACCGGCAGCCCGTCAAGCGACCGGCCGAACCGAACCGCTTTCGTCACATCGTACGACGCCTCCGGCTCGCTCTCGCCCGCCTTCCAGTCCTCCTGCTTCTGGCCCATCCCAACCCCCACGACCCGGGCATCCGGCGACTGCATGCTGGTCTTCTCAAGGAACGCAAGCGCAATCTTCTCCGCCTCCGCATCCGTCGGGAGGTCCGGCTGCCTGGTCACCTCGGTCGGCAGTTCCAGGTCAGGGATGTGGTAGGCCACGGCGCCGGAATGTGCATACACCGATACCTGCTCCTCCGGGTCCTTCGAGGCATCGATGAGGAGGAACTCCCCGGTCTTTTTGTTCATTGCCCCTGGTTCCCCCGAGAGCCCAAACCGCTCCGCAACCTCCCGGACGCGTTCTTCCGTGACGGCGGCAGGGACCACCCGGTAGAGCGTATACGAGCCCCGCACCTCCGGGAACTCAGCAGTGAGAGAGTACTTCTCTTCGCCTGCGCCCGCCCCGGCGGGAAGAGGGCTTTCCGGGACCTGGCCCGGACCAAGAACCCACACGCACCCGGCTATGATCGCGAGAGCGAGACAGACGAGTGCATCAATCTTTCGTGGCATTTTAAGACCTTCTATTTACTATCCCGGGAGATTTCGCTGCCCGGGGCAGGAGAGGGATACCCTCGCACACGGAATGCGTAGACCCTGTTGCCGCTTCCTGTGCCGGGCAGGGTGCGAGCGGCCTTGCACCATGAAGCGAATAACTCCGGAGCATAAGATTCTCCAGGGTAGCAGTGTGATCAGGGAGAATAGCCGGCCCGATCACCCCATAGTAAACAACGAAGTAATCGTCGTGCTCCGGGGACAGCGGCTTCTCAACAACGGTGAAATAACCAAAAGACGTTTCGTTATCGAATTTTGTTACGGCAACGGGACTAAAGATCGGTTCCCCCTGTGATAGATCAGGTTCTTTGGAGAGGAACAGCTCAGCGGAAGAGACATTCCCAGATGCTCGGAGGTGGCTGCAGAGGACCATCTCAGCCTGTAAGAGGTCTGCCTTATCATCGAAGTACCAGTTGACGACCAGATACCGATCACCCGACACGGTGTCGGCATACATTGCATAGCTGCAGTGCCGTGAGAGGACCGGGAATAAGGATGGACACCCGTCTTCGATATCGCCGAGCAGGACAACATTCCCATCGATCGTTCTATTTACGGCGACAGAGCCGTTCTCCGCATACTCATACCGGGGCTGCGGGATATACCATTTCTGCAGGGCCTCAGGGGGAGGATATCCGGGACCGATGGCGAGGAGGTCAATGAGCAGGAGAATACCGAAAGCACCGATAGCGATCAGGAGGAGAATGAATGCGAATTTGCTGGTTCTGTCGGTTTTCAGGGATTTCATCTGGATCTACCACCATAAAGAGGGGGTCAGGGCCTCACCCAGGTCGCCATGGCACCCCACACCGGTTACCATAGACTACGTTATGGATCTGAGTATCCCATGTGTCATGTATGGACACCCAGTCCTCCTAGATAACCTACACAGGCAACGCTGTGATCACCATAAGGCCTATCTCCTCCTATAGGCATGCCGCCGCCCCACAGGCTGAGAACAAAAGGCCTCTGTGCATCCACCTCGCTCTTTACCTCATCAAACGTCATCCAGGCATCGTCTCTTGAATCCATTGAAGAATCACACATCTAAGTGCACAGAACGCCTACGTTTCCTTTGCCTCCGGGCATGCGGGGCGCGTCATCCGGGCGTCAGACCAGGGGGTGAGCAGCCCCCGCACACGAGCGGGCACCGCACGCGGCATCCAATCCAATTCTGGGTCGTTAGAACATATAAAATCAGCAGCCATCGTTCGGTTTTTTCCGAATTCATCTTAAACCTTCTCATTGTGGGGCGATCGCACGGCAGTGTGCCCCCGTCCCCGCCGGGGGATGTGCCCGAAAGGATGCACTCACCCGATCTCCGGAGAATCGGTTCGGAACAGAAAAACCCAAACCTTTTCTTCGCTGAGGGGGAGGATGATACCTCCCGGGATTTTCCCGCAGTCGGCCTCTAAGGCCGGATAATAGCTGGATAGGGTGGCCCGAGGCCAGGCGGTGACGCCCAGACTGATGTCGTGGTTCAGTTCACTCCCTCCGACTTGCCTCCCCCGTGGAAAGAGGCGATGCATATCGAGCACGGGCGACGGGGACTCCCCTTCAGGGCCATGTCGTCAGGACCACGTAGTACGCACCCTCGTACTCCATGAGCGGGTACAGCCCCCTCTCCCCCTGGGGACCGTAGGCATCGTGGAGCGCCTTGCTCTCCCGGTACGAGACCTTAGTTCCCCCGATGACACGCTGGTCCCGGTAGCCCCACTCCCACGCCGACGGGTTGCGCTCGCCGCCCCGGATGACTGCGTCGAGCGCCGGATGCCGTTCGAAGTCCTGCTCGGTCAGGGGAACGACCATGCTCTCTCCCGGCTCCGCTCTCTCCATGACGTAGAGCATCGGCTGCCCGCCTGAACTCTCGTAAGCATAGACGATGAGGGCGTCGGCGAGCATGAAGCCGAGGACGACGGCGACGGCGACGGCAAGACCGCAGGCGAGAACGATTCCTGCCGTTTTGAGCGGGTTTCTGGATTTCGGACTCTTATCTTTTTCCATTCCGATAGCCACCTTTTTGACCCGACCCTAGGGTATCAGGGTGAGAAAGTAGTAATA